>CALCHA010000275.1 GCA_937901265.1 uncultured Phycisphaerales bacterium | reverse complement strand
GGGCAAAAGCCGGGGGCGGTGGGCTTTGACCTGGTGGACCTGTGGCGGCTGGTGACGGTGCAATGGGTGCTGGTGTGGTCGGCGGCGGAAATCGCGTTGCGTTTCCGGATGGCGGCGGTGGATCTGGCGAGCAACCCGCACGCGCGGACGCTCCTGTTCGCCTTGCCGGCGCTGGGCATCATGCCCAACGTGCTGCTGCTGGGGACGCTGCGGTGGTGGAAGCAGACCGGGCCGATGGGCAGCGGGCGGGGCAAGCCGCGGGCGTGGCTTCTGGCGATGGCGTTGCTGAACGCGGGGGCAATTATGATGGTGGTCTTTCCGCGGGCGAGCGGGGCGGGGGCACCGCTCATGGCGGCGGGCATTGGGCTGTTTTTGCTGGGGCTGCCGGGGCTGCGGAAGGGGCTGGCGGGGGCACTCACGTGGCTGGCGCTGGGGCTGATGGCCTGGGCGGCGCTGACGCTCTACACGGTGCTGACGGGGACGCTGGTGCATCTGTCGATCGAGACGGCGGTGCGCTATATGCTCTTTCCGGGGTCACTGCTGCTGTGGCTTCTGGCCACCGGCTGGGGGGCGCTGGGAACCTCCCTGCCCGAGCGCTATCGCGCGATGCCTCTGGCGCGGGTGGCGGCGATCACCCTGCCCGTGGGGGTGGTGGGCACCGTCCTGGTGCTGCTGCTGTTCTTGATGGGGGATATTCAGCTGCTCTCGGCGAGCACGCTGGTGGAGCTATTCGCGCTGCTGCTGGCAGGGCCGCTGGCGGTGCGGTCGCTGCGGCTGGTCAAGTGAGGGGAACGGGGGCAGGGGGGAGGACTTGCGCGGTGATGACCGGGTGGTGCGGACCCAGGGGGGCGGGGCGGTCGCCGGCGCAGAATGCGTGGATCATGAAGGCGACGAGAATGGCGAGGAGGGCGAGCGAGACGGTGGTATAAAGGCGGATGGCCTTTTCGACGCGGGAGCCCGACTTGCCATTGAAATGCTTGCCGCAGGGCTCGCACTTGACGAGCGAAAACACCGCGGGGCCCAAAACGCCGCCCCAGGGGGTGAAGCGGACTTTGTTGGCGTGCTGGGCCTGGCAATAGGGGCAGGGTTCGAAGGTCGGCATGGGGGGCTCTCCGGAGAGTGGAGGAATCCTTCAGTAAACGTCGCGCAGGGGGGGGTGGTTCCCATAAATTCTAATTTTTCCATGGGACGCGGGGCTGAGCCGACCGACTTGCCTGTCTTGACATGCTGGCTCAGCTCAGCAGCGGTGGCTCCACGGGACCGCTCGTCGTCGCACTTGACAATTTGTAAAAATCCCCACCCCCTCCGTTAAGCCTGCATATAGTTATCCGTCTTATCTGACGATGTATCGCATGGAGCGGTTTGTACGCCGTTCCACCCCTCGGACGGCACTTAACGGAAGGACGCGGGCCATGCTGAATATTCCCGGTCCGGTAATTCTCGATTTAAACACCCAGCGCGACTTGCTCTCGCCAGAGGGGGCGTACCCGGTGTTTCAGCCGGAAAAATTGGCGGAGCCGCTCAAGACGCTCTTTCACTTTGCGCAGAAACAGTTGATTCCGATCATCTCGACGCGGCTGCACCATTTGGCCCCACCGCTGACGGCCCACGCGCAGCGCAGCAGCAAGGGGCCACTCTGCACACCTGGAGAGCCGGGCTACGCCAAGATGCCCTCCACGACGCTGCGGCGGCGGACGGAGTGGCAGTTGGACTGCGAGACGTCGCTGCCGGTGGAGGGGTTCCGGAATACGCAGCAGTTCGTATTCGATCTCCCGTCGTTGAATTTGTTTGAGTGTCCGCGGCTGGATCGGCTGCTGTCGGAGATGACCGCGGAAATCTTCGTGATCGTCGGGGCGCCGCTGGAGTACACGGTGCGCACGGCGGTGCTGGGCCTTCTGGCGCGGCGGCACAAGGTCGCAGTGGTTTCCGATTGCCTGGGCATGTGGGACCCCTACGAGGGCGACATGGCGCTGCGGCAGATTGAATCGAAGAACATCACCTGGCTGACGGCGAAGGAGGCCACCGAAGTGTACGCGCCGGCGACGCGGCGGAGCCTGCGGGCGGATCGGACCAAAGCGCGGACCACGCCCGTTGCACCAGCCCACAAGGCGACGCCGACCAAGACGGCTCGCGGGGCGTTTCGGATGTGAAACGTGTGGGGCGGCCGGGATGAATCCTGTCTCCATTAACGCTTTCGGGAAAGGGGCCTCGGCTGAGAGCCTCTTCTGACGAGCACATTTCCGGGAACTTTTTCCGGCGTGCGGTGTCCAATGGGGGGCGGGGTATTCGCCACTCCGCGAGCCATCGACGGCCCGCAGGAAAGGAGCAGGGATGATGTCGCTTTCGCGCCGCCGCGTGTCGTCGGCATTCTGCATGGCCGCCATCGCGGTCCTTGCATCGATCAGCCGCGCACGCGAGGTGGAGGTCCCCCAGGACGCATCCGCGGCGGCGGCCATCGCCCAGGCCGAGGCGTGGATCACCGCCCATCCGCAGGATGCCGCCGGCTTGCAGACGCTGGCCCGGCTGCACGCGCTGGCGTGGGCGTATGGCGAAACAATTCCGCTGGTCGGAGCCGGCCCACTGGTCGGAGCCAGCCGCCGCGACGTCCTCCCGCGATTCGCCGAGAACTCGAGCGTCCTGGTGTCACGCACCGCGCCGCGGGCCCCGCTCTGGAGCAGCGATAACGTTGGCGCTGGTGATCATAAGGATCGCCCGGTGACGGCGGAGGATGCAAAGCATTTGTCCGCCGCCATCTCCGCTTATCGCAAGGCCATCGAACTCCACAAGGGAAACGCCTTGAACGGAGGGGACGCCTTGAGCGAACTGGGCCTGGGGTGGATGCTGGCGCAGCAAGGTCTGTATGTCCGGGGGCTTCCCGCGGAATATTTTGGCACGCGCGCTCCCACCGACGCCGAAAAAGCGGCGTGGGCGAAGGGGATCGCCGAGTTGGGGGATGAGCATTTTGCCGTGCGCGAGGCCGCAGCCAGGTCGCTGCTCGCCGCCATGCCCGGGTGTGTGCGGGTGCTGCGCGAGGTCTCTTCAAAAGACCCGGAAGTGACGACGCAGATCGACGCTATCCTGCAAGGCTATTACGACCTGCAGGCGCTGGACGACTACCGCAAAGCGTACGACCTGCGGGTGAAGGCTGATTTGCAAGGACAACCCACCTACGAGATCGACAGCCAGATCAGCGAAAGAGCGGCTGCGCAGATTCTGGCGGTGCTGACCCGGCACCCGGACGCCGCGAGAAAGGGCGAGGTCCAGAACGTCCAGCACGCGTTCGATGTACTCGCCCAGAAGCGGCAAAGCCTGATGAGGATGCCGCAATAGCCGCTCTCGCCCGGGGGAGGAACGGGGGGAGGATTTGTTTTCGTTTTTTGCAAATTCTTGGCGGGAGCAAAGCGGCCAACAGATCGGCCTCGAATGGACGCTTCGGCCCGAAGGAGGCCCGAGAGGATGCTCCGCCGCGACTGTCAGGGAGCGTGGCCCCGTCGCGGCGGCCTTCGAATTGGCTTTCCAGAAAAACGGGCACACCCGAGGGGACCAGCTGTGGGACTTTTACTTGCACGCCCAGCAGTGGTACACGCCGCCGGGGGGCATGTTGGCGACGACGAAGTCGAAGCGGACTTTTTCAAAGACGTTTTTGTAGTAGCGCCAGTACCAGAAGGGCACTTCGGTGATGTTGGAGAAGACCCCGCCATCGACGAGGTAGTGGCGGACGGCGGCGAGCATGCGGCGGCGGACGGGCTTGGGGAGGCTGGGGGTCGGAAGGCCGGAAACGAAGGCGTCCACGGCCTGAATTTTGTGGCGGCGGAGGATGGGATCCAGATCGCGCACGTCGCCCTGAACAATATGAACATTTTCGTGGCCGGCGAAGCGTCGCTGCAGGATTTTGGCGAAGTCGGCATCGCGCTCGATGGCGATGAAGGTGGTGTGGGGCTGCAGGCGGCGGATGATCTGGTCGGTGATGGGCCCGGTGCCCGCGCCGAGTTCGACGATGACCTTCGCTTTGTTCCAGTCGATCTGCTTGATGGTGGCCTTGGAGAGCGCCGGCGAGGAGGGCCAGAAGGAGGCGATGGTGACGCCATGTTTGAAGAATTTGGAGAGGAAAAGAAAATTCTCCCCCATGCGTGCTTTTTTAGGGACGCCCTTGTGGGGCCGCCCGGAGGAGGGTGGATCGATATCGCTGGAATTCCGCATGGCCGGGGGTACTCCGGGGAGGCATGGAAAACAGGGACGCACTGGTGCGCAAGGTCGAATAATAGCGACCGCGAGCACGCGATACCAGAGCATTTGGCGAGAGGAACAAAAAGTCGCGGCTCAGCGGGTGCGTCGATTTCGACGGCCCGGGCGGGAAAAGTGTGCGAGGTTTTGCGTTTTGAGATTGGCCCCCTATGATTCCACGCTACTGGTGAAAGCACGAGGAAACAAATTCATGCCGCTCTACGATTCCCACGGAAAACTCGTCCTTCCGACCCTCCCCCGCATGGGCGCCACGCCCGGTGCGGCCTATCAGATGGAGGCGATGGGGTCCCTGCTCCCGGAAATGCTTCCGGGTGTCGCCGGGCACCAGCACATCGCCCCGCGTAACGCCGGCGACTACCAGCGCTACCGCGAAATGACCGTGGACCAGATGCTGCTGGAAAACCGCGTCGTGTTTCTCGTCGGCGAGATCAACCACGCCTCTTCCTACAACGTCATCATGCGGCTGCTGTATCTTCAGAGCCTGCGGAAGGACCAGGACATCATGTTGTACATCAACTCGCCCGGCGGGTCGGTGGACGACACCCTGGCGATGTACGACACCATGAAGTTTTTGACCTGCGACGTGCAGACTTTCTGCATCGGGCAGGCGATGTCGGGCGGAGCCGTGATCCTGGCTGCGGGCACCAAGGGCAAACGCTACGCCTTGCCCCACGCCAAGGTGATGATCCACCAGCCCTTCGGCGGGATCTGGGGCCAGACTGAAGACATTGCGATCCAGGCGCAGGAAATCCTCAAGACCAAAAAGACGCTGACGGACCTGCTGGCGAAGCTGACGGGCCAGCCCGTCGAGCGCGTCTCCGAAGACCAGGAACGGGACAAATACTTCGACGCCCACGAAGCCAAGGCCTATGGCCTGGTGGACGATGTGCTGGAAGAAGCGGACCGCGGCAAGAAGGAAGCCATCGCCTTGCAGCAGGAAAGCAAGGCGCGATAACCGCCACATCCTGATCACTGAAAACAATCACCGAAAACGAACCCCGGCCCCGCGCCGGGGTTTTTTTTACCCCCGCGCCATTCGCATGCACCCCTGCCCTGCCACCCGTTCCATCACACCGTCACCCGCACCGTCTTCACCGGTGGCAGCGCCTCGAGAAACTGTCGCCCGTAGGGCTTGGTGACGATCCGCTTGTCCAGCACCACCACGATCCCCGTGTCTGTCTTGCTGCGGATCAGGCGGCCAAAGCCCTGCTTGAATTTGATGATCGCCTCGGGCAGCGAGTAATCGGCGAAGGGGTTGCCCCCGGCCGCACGAATGGCATCCAGCCGCGCCTCGATCACCGGCTTGTCGGGCACCTCAAAAGGCAGCTTGGTGAGGATGACGTTGGAGAGCGCGTCGCCCTGCACGTCCACCCCCTGCCAGAAGCTGTCGGTCCCCAGCAGCACCGAGTGGGGCGTGTTCTTGAAGCGCGCCAGAAGCTGACCCCGCGTCAGCGTGCCGCCCTGCGCCAGCATGGGATAACCCAGCGCCGAAAGCTGCGGTTCCAGCAGCCGGGCCGCCCGGTCGAGCATCGCATAGCTCGTGAACAGCACGAACGCACGCCCCTGCGTCTGGCGGATGTAGTGCATCGCCCGGTCCATCGCCTGGTCCAGAAAGCCGCGCTCGTCGGGCGCCGGCAGCGACGTCTCCAGATAAAGCGTGCATTGCGTCTGGTAGTCAAACGGCGAGCCCAGTTGCGCCTCGCCCCCCGCGGCCACGCCGAGGCGCGACCGCAGGTACTCAAAGGGCGACCGCGGCCCGTTGGTCCGGGTGCTGGTGGAGAGCGTGGCGCTGGTGAGAATCACGCTTTCCACCGAATCAAAAAGCGCCTCCTGCAACTCCGGAGCGACACGGATGGGACTCGATGCCCACTTCAGCCGACGCGACGTTTTGCCGGTCGCTTCCACCCAGTAAACCGCATCCTCCTGCTCCTGGTTCAAGAGGGCGTTGAGCGAGCCTGCGATGCCGTTGACGCGGTTGATGTAGCTCTGCAGCTCGAACCGCGTCTTTTCAATTTCATATTCAGCCGCCGCCAGGGTCTCGCCCTCCGCGGGATCGTCCACCACGGGCCGCGCTTCGCCGCCGACGCCCTTGGCGCGCCCGGCGAGCTGCCCCGAGAGCACCTTCAGGCTCTTGGCGAGGTTCTCCAGCGCCGGCCCCAGCGGGTTGCCGATGACATGCTTTTCATGCACCCGCCCATTGGCCGGGGCCCGCGTGGTCAGCCAGCGGTCCAGCTCCTGGAACATCCAGTTTGTGGCCACCTCGGTCTCCTGCACGGCCTCGACGGCGGCGAGGTTGTCGAGGTTGTCCAGCGTGGCGAGAAACCCGCGCTGCGTCTTGGAGACAAACAGCGAATGGAGCAGATACCGGACCTGCGATTCCGACACACTGATCCCGAAGTGATCAGAGGCAACCGCCTCCACCGTGTGGGCCTCATCGAGCACCACGAAATCATATTTGGGCAAAATTGCGGCGCCGGAGCGCCGCAGCGCCAGATCAGAGAAAAACAGCGCGTGGTTACAAATCAGCAGCTGGCCATTCTGAATGCGGCGGCGCGACGCCTGATAGAAGCAGCCGTCGTAATACCGACAGCGCCGCCCCAGGCAGTTCCCCGCCTCCGCGGCCACCTTGTCCCACACCTGCCACGCCGGTTGCCGCGGCAAATCCGTGAGGCTCCCATCGCGCGTCTGGTCCGCCCACTCCTCGATCATGGCCAGATCGTCGGCATTGCGCATATCGGGAAAGAGCGAGAAGGCCTTCTTGCTCGCCTGCTCCAGCCGCCGCAGGCAGAGGTAGTTGCCGCGCCCCTTGCAGAGCACCGCGGAGAACTCCTGCCCGCTCACCGCCTGGAGGAAGGGGATGTCCTTCTCCATGAGCTGTTCCTGCAGCGAGATGGTGTGCGTGGAAATGACGACCTTTTTGCCCTGGGCAACCTGCGCGATCGCGGGAATCAGGTAGGCGAAGCTCTTGCCGACCCCCGTCCCCGCCTCCACGATGAGGTGCTTCCGCCGGTTGAAGGCATTCTCCACCGCGGCGGCCATCGCCTGCTGCTGCGGGCGCAGCTCAAACTGCTTAAGCCGCTTGGCCACCGGGCCCGCGGGCGCGAAAAAGTCGATCACGTTCATCATGTGCCGCCACGTTACCAAAACCCCGCCCCGTGCAAAACCCGACCAGCCTTCGATGCGCACCGCGGGCCGACGACGACGGGAAGCACGAAGCACACGAAGGACCCACGAAGCCCACAAAGGCGCTGATCGAAAACGCCCGCTCCCTCCGGCATCAGAACCCTTCCAGAGAAACATGGCCCGGCTCTGACAACCCTCTTCGTGACCTTCGTCGTCCTTCGTCCCTGCGTGCTTACGTCTGGGCTCTCGAAGAAGGACGTTTCCGTTCCTGGACATGAGGGACGGGGGAAAGGTTGCGCCCTGACCGTCACCGCCCGAAGTGGCCGCCTACTTGCCGCCGCGAATAAACGCCTGGGCATCCTTCGACAACTGCTCCAGCCCGGCCTGCGGGTGATACATCATGTGCCCGGCGAGGTAATACTTCTGCGAGATATTCTTGCGGATGGCCGCCGCCATCCGCATGTGGTTGAGCGTGTAATCCACCGCGAAGAAGGGCGTCGCCAGATCGAAGCGTCCCTGGCAGACCATCAGCCGCAGGCTCGGGTTCTCTGTCATGGCGTTGCGCAGATTGTCGCCGACGTACAGATAGCCGCTGGCCCCATTGCCGCCCCAGTTCCAGGGCTGCGTGCGTCCGGTGAGCACCTCGTAGGGGAGGTCGCTGTCGAACTTGAGGGTTTCGCGGACGTAGGTGTTGAACGCCGAGGTGTAGGCAGGCAGAAACCCGCTGAGCGAGGGGTCATACTCCTGCGTGCTTTCGATCGGATCGATGACATCGCCGGTGAGGCGCCCGTCGAAGCGCCCGATGACTTTGCCCTCTTCGCCCGCGGCCCCGCCATCCAGCAGTTCCTTTTCGAAGCGCGCCGGCTGCACCCGGAGATCCGACGCCAGCAGATAATCCACCGACAGGCCGGTGAGCTCCGACAAATGCGTCGCTACCGTGCGCTTCTCCGTTGCCGACAGCGCCGCCCCCTTGGCCAGCGCCACCGTGTAGTCGTTGAGCGCGTAGGTCTCCGCCTCTTTCAGCAGCCCGTCGAGATTGTCGCGGTATTTTTCCGCCCCCTTGTGGTGGTACCACGCGACCGCCGCATAGCTGGGCAGATAGAGGGCGTAGGGCACATCGTTGCCTTCGCGGGGATCCAGCAGGCCGAAGTTCAGCACGGTGGACATCAGAATGACGCCGGAAACCTGCACGCCGACGCGGCTCTGCAGATGTTCCGTCAGCGCGGCGGCGCGGGTCGTGCCATAGCTTTCCCCCGCGACGAAGATGGGGGAATCCCAGCGGTTGTTTTTGGTCAGCCACAGCCGCACGAACTCGCCGACGGCGTTGACATCCTCGCTCACGCCAAAAAATTCCTTGGCCTTGTCGGGCTCTGCCGCACGGGAAAAGCCGGTATTCACCGGATCGATGAACACCAGGTCCGTTGCCGGCAGCCAGGAATCGGGATTTTCGACGACCTTGTAGGGCGGCGTGGGTGCCGAGCCGTCGGCGGGGATATCCAGTCGCCGCGGCCCCACCGCCCCCAGATGAAGCCAGACCGATGCGGACCCAGGCCCGCCATTGAACACGAAAGTGACGGGCCGCGCGGAGCTCCCGCGCGGCGCTGTCGCCGGTCCGGTGGTGGGCCCTGTCGCAGGCTGCGCGCCCGCCTCGGGCAGCACGTAAGCGGTGTAAAACATGTTCGCCCGGAGCTTTCCCTGCTCGTCCTTCAGCGCGAGGTAGCCCGCCGCCGCCGTGTAGTTGAGTTCCGGCCCCTGCGCCGGGTGCAGCGTTCCCAGGGTGACCGATACCTTCTCGGGCAACGCGCCATTGGCGGGCGGTGCCGCCTGTCCGCCGCGGGCGCCCCGCGCCGCGTCCTCCGCCGGCCGTGTCTCCTGCCCCTGCGCCAGCGCCGCCGCCAGCGCCATCGCCATCACACCCACTGCCACTTGTTGCCGCATGCGCCTCTCCTGATTGTCTCTTCCTTGTTGCCGCAGGCGGACGTACATTACGCGTCCCTTCGCCCTGCGTAAACTGGAGCATCCGCCATGCGATTCACCTGCGTTCTCCTCGCCGCGCCCCTCCTTGCGGTTCCCCTGCTCTTTGCCGCGGCCCCGGCCGCCACGCCCGCTTCCCCCGCGCCGGCTTTCTACGCCTTCGCGCCGACGCCTCCCATGGGCTGGAACTCGTGGGATTCCTTCGGCGCCGGCGTCACCGAGGAAGACACCCTCGCCAACGCCCAGTACCTCGTCGAACATCTCAAATCCCATGGCTTCACCATCGTCACCGTCGATATCCAGTGGTACGAGCCCCTCGCCCACACCGACCGCTACCGCCCCAACGCCGCCCTCGAAATGGATGCCAACGGCCGCCTCCTCCCCGCCGCCAACCGCTTCCCCTCTTCCAGGGATTCCCGCTCCTTCAAGCCCCTTGCCGACAAGTTGCACGCCATGGGGCTCAAATTCGGCCTGCATCTGATGCGCGGCATTCCGCGGCAGGCGGTGGCGCAGAATGTCCCGATCCTCGGCAGCAACGTCCACGCCGCCGACATCGCCAACAAAGCCGATACCTGCCGCTGGAACACCGACATGTATGGCGTCGACATGAGCAAGCCGGGTGCACAGGAATACTACGATTCCGTGCTGGCGCAGCTGGCCTCTTGGGACCTCGATTTTCTCAAGGTCGACGACCTCTCCGCCCCCACCTACCACACGGCCGAGGTCGACGCGATCCGCAAAGCCATCGACAAGACCGGCCGGGCGATCATCCTTTCAACCTCCCCGGGGGCCACCCCGGTGAAGGAAGGGCCCCAGGTTTCCACGCACGCCAACATGTGGCGCATCTCCGATGATTTCTGGGATTCCTGGCCCGCCCTCAAAGAGCAGTTCGCCCGCCTCGACGCCTGGACCCCCTTCCGCGGTCCCGGCCATTTCCCCGACGCCGACATGCTGCCGCTGGGCAACATCCGCACCTGGCAGACAGGGCCCAACGC
>CALCHA010000274.1 GCA_937901265.1 uncultured Phycisphaerales bacterium | reverse complement strand
CCCAGAGACGCGAGCCCCGCTCGATCTCCGCGTTGGCGCTCTTGAGGAGCGTCGCGCCATCCGCTGCCTTGTGGCTCGCCTGGAGGAGGATGCCGTTGTGGCCGACGATGTTATCGGCCACGCTCGCCACGAAGCCGGCGGCGTGCGAGTTGTTGCGCACCATCTCGCGGGCGCGGGCGCGCAGGAACCGGAGGTAGTACTTCGTCTCGTAGTCCGGCGAGGCATTGAACGTCACCGCCCCCGTCGTCCCCACCGCCAGCGTCTGGCTCCCCGTCCCATCCATCGTCACCGTCAGCTGGCTCGTGTTCACCGCTCCCGACCCGTAGCTCACCGACACATCCCCCGCCGCCGCCGCCCCGTGGCTCGTCAAACCCGTCGCCCCCGTCGTCGTCAATTCCCCCGCCCCGCCCCTGCCGATCCCGCCGCCCGCCTCCAGCGTCACCGTCGCGCCCACCAGTGCCCCGGTCGCCTCGAGGTTCCCCGTGCTCGTCGTCTTCACATCAATCCCATTCGCCCCGGCATCGATCCCGCCGAAGCTCACGTTCCCCGCCGACTCCAGAAACACATCCCCGCCCGCCGTCACCGTCACACTCCCGCTCGCCGTCAGATTCAGGCGGCTCGCCGCCGACGTCCCGATCCCGCCCGTCGCATTCAGCGCCACCGTCGTCCCGCTCACCGCCCCCGTCGCCGTCAACGCCCCGCCCGCCGCCAGATCCATCGCCGTCCCGCTCACCGTCCCCAGCGACAGCGCCCCGATGCCCGCCACCGTCACCCCCGTCGCCGCCGTCGCATCCACTGTCCCGCTGGTCGCCCCGATCTCCAGCGCGTTGCCCGTGCTGCCGATCGCCCCACCCGAACTCAGCGTCACCCCCTGCCCCGCCGTCGTCGTGATCTCCGCGTTCCCGCCGGTCGCCTGCGCCACGGTGATCCCGCCCGTCCCCGCCGTCACCGCGACCGCCCCATTGGCCTTCAGCGCCGTGCCGCCATTGTCATCCAGCGAAATCTCGCCCGCCCCCGCCGCCTGCTGCTGCAGCGACACGCTCGCCGCCAAAGCGCTGAAGTCCGCCCCCTGCACCGTGATCTTGCCCGTCTGGGCGGCATCGCCGATCACCACCGCTCCGGCGCTCTTGATCGCCCCGATCGCGTTGCCATCCACCGCCACGTCTCCCGCCCCGCCGCCCACGCCGATCGTGCGCACGCCGTCGCTGGTCGCAAACGTCACCGTGCCCGTGCCCGCGCGCAGCTCCGCTGTCGCATCAATCGTCAACCCGCCCGAGCGCAGCGTGATGTTCCCATTCCCCGCCGCCAGCGTCGTGTCCAGCTTCGCCCCGGCCAGCAACTGAATCGTCCCCGTCGGATCCCCTGGCAAAATCCCGCCCCCCGCGCCCGGCGTCTGGCTTCCCGCGCTCAGCTCAATATCCCCGCCCAGCGTCTGGATCTTCACCCCCGCATCCACCACGATCCCCACCCCCGCCTCCAGCTTCACCCCCACCAGCGGATTGGTCATCACCATGTCCGTGGCCACTTCAATGTTGTTGGTCGCCTGCAGCACCACGTTGGTCAGCGATCCCACGATCCCGGCGACGTCGATGTTACTGTTCGCCCCATCCGGATCCGTGAAATCCAGCAGACCGCCCACCAGCGACAACGCCCCCGCCCCGTTGATCACCGTCACATTGGTCGGATCCAGCAACAGCGTCCCCGCGGCCCCCTTGGGTGCCATCGTGTTCACGTGCCCGCCAAACGCCAGCGTCCCCTTGCCCGATACCTCCACGAAGCCGCCGTTGCCACCCAGCGTGCCGCCACGCGCGGAAATCGCCCCGAAGAAGCGCGTCGCCCCATCCGACCACACCGCCACCTGCCCGCCGCTGGAATTGCCCAGGCCATCCGCCCGGATCACCGTCGAGTTGGTCACGCTCGTGACGCTGCTCGTCGCCGTGCCCGCCGCGCCGTGGAAGTCCCCGCCGATCTTCACCGATCCTCCCCCGCCGGTGCCCGAGACGTCAATGCTCGCCCCCGCCAGCCCCACTTTGTCGCCGGTGATGGTCACGTCGCCGCCGCGACCGGCATCGTTGCGCGCGTTGATCGTCCCGGTCACCACCGTCGAGTTGCGCCCGCCGTCGGCACTCATCGACAGCGCCTTGATCGTCCCGCCCGCATAAATCCCCGCCGCATAGACGTCGCCGGCACCCAGCTGCAACCGCCCGGTGTTGATGCTTCCCGTGTTCGAAACGCCCGTCCCTCCATCCGCCCCCGTCCCGGCGCTGATCTTCACCATCACGTGGGGCATGCCCACCGGCGAGTCCGCCTCGCCAATGTACACGTCCTTCCCGGCGGTCATGGTCACGATGCCTTGCGGGCCCGTCACGATCGCCCCGAAATTGGCCACATGCCGCCCCACCAGGTGCACGCCATCCGCCTTGATGACGCCGCGATTCACCACGTCGCCACCGCTGTTGGTAAAATTGTTCCGCCCCGCCAGAAAGTCGCCATCGCTCAGGTGCGATGCGGCCGCGAAGAGTTTGCCGACATTCACCACCGCCCCGTTGCCAAACATCACGCCTGCGGGGTTGACCAGATAGACAATGCCATTCGACAGCAGGCTGCCGTCGATCCGCGTGGGCATGGAGCCGTCGATACGGTTAAGCACGCGGCTGGCGGCGGTGGGCTGCGCGAAGCGCAGGGTTTCGCCGCTGTTTACGGTCAGCCGGTTGTAGTTGATGATCGTGTTTTGACTACCGGTAGTGACCGTGGTCACATTGCCGTTCTGCGCAAAGTTGGCCGTACCCGCCGCCACGCCGCTGACCTGGATCCCATTGCCCGCCCCATAGGCCATCGGCACGGTGCTTGCTACAGCGACGAGCACCGCGCCCTGCAGCGAACGCTTCGCCCACGAGCCACCCGCGCGCATCAAACTGCCGACCCCACGCCCACCCTGCCGCTTGCTCATCACTGCCATGATCGTGCTCTCCAAGTGCGGCAGCGCGCCGCTTCGTGTGCTTCCCGGTGTCGTTTGGCCCGCAACTCGCGTTGCAGGCCATCGTTATAATTTGCACCCCCCGGTCTCAGGGGGTTCCCCGGTTTTCACCCCTCCATTGTCTAATATAAAAACGTCGCTGACACATGTACGCGATTATCGCCCGCCTGGACTTCATCGGGGATCCCGATCAGCGCGAAGCCCCAGTCCACCCGGATGTTCAGGTTCTGCTTGTATTGTAGCTCGATCCCGACGCCCGTACCGGCCAACGTCCGATCTTCCTCGAAGGGCAACTTGTCCGAGTTCCATACCTGCGCCACGTCAATAAATGTCCGCGCGATAAGATCCCAATCGGGACGCCCATACACCTGCTGCGGCGAATACCGGAACGTCTTCTCCCACAAGAAGGGGGTCTTGCTCGGGTCCGCCTGGATCGGCAGAATCCGCGGGATGTGGAAGCGGTACTCCAGCGTCCCGATCACCACCGAGTCCCCCGCCGCGATCGACTCGGGATACCCACGCACCGAATAAAAGCCTCCCGCCACCTCCTGCGCCTGCGGGAACAGCCGGTCTGCCGAATATTGGCCATGCGTCCCAAAATAAAGCTCGTGCGCCAGCGTGCTTTCCCCCGCCGCAAACCCATTGGGATCCAGCAGCGGCTCCAGATAGAGAGTCTGCGAGAAATCCCATTGCACCAGCAGCGGGTTCTGTGTCGGCTGCGCCCGGCCCAGGGCTTCGATCTCGCGCACGTCGGCGCCGGTGATGTACCCCATGACCGTCACGCTGCCGGCCGTGGTCGCAAGGTCGGTCGTGCGATCCAGGCGAATCCCTGCGTAGGGCGCCAGATAGGTCGCTTTCCCAGACAACTGCGCGGTGACGTTGTCGG
>CALCHA010000273.1 GCA_937901265.1 uncultured Phycisphaerales bacterium | reverse complement strand
GCGCGAGACGTTTGCGGTGGTGTCCCATTTTGCCAAGCCGATGGGGCTTCGGCTTGAGTGGCCGGCGCGGATGAGCGAGGTGGCGAGTGTGAAGGTGAACGGGGTGGAGGCGAAGTGGAGCGCGGCGGAAGGGGCGGTCGGCGAGCCACGGATAGTGGTGGAAGCGCCTGTGGCGGCCACGTGGGAGGTGGCGGTGGAGTGGAAGGGTGAGGCGATTAACGAGACACCGCGTGCTGGCGGCGGATCGGTCACGTTCGCGACGACGAAGCAAGGGGCCTTCACCTGGCTGACGCCTGGCGGAGGGGCCGCGCAACGGACGGCGGCGGTCGCCGCGCCCGGCGAAAACTGGACGACGAAAAGCGACGAGACCTACGAGACGGTCGATTTCTCGAAGCTGTTCAACGCCGAAGTCACGCAGATTTTTAAGCAGGAGTATCGGACGCCGCGGTCGCCTTATGTCTCGCTGGCGATTCCCAAGCAGGGCATCGGCGCGTGGGCGGGCGATGTGAAGGCGACGGCGAACATCGACGACAGCGGCTTGCGTGCGGCGGCGGGTAAGAACGGCGGCAAGTTTCTCATGCCCAATGGGGCGCCCTTCGCGATCTCTGCCGACGCGGGCAAGAACATCCTTTTCACGTCGCAGTTCGACAACTTCCCCAAGGAAGCCACCGTGCCGCTCACTGGCTCGGGCAAGCGTCTGCTGCTGTTGATGGCGGGCTCGACGAATCCGATGCAGAGCCGCTTCGACAATGGGGAAATCGTGGTGACCTACACCGATGGCAGCACGGCACGTCTCGCGCTGCACAATCCCACCAACTGGTGGCCGATCGAGCAGGATTTCTTCACCGACGATTACCAGTTCAAGCGTGATGGGGCGATCCCGCCGCGGGTGGATCTGAAGGATGGCAAGGTGCGGCTGATGACGCCGGAGCAGGCGAAGGGGCATGGCGGCACGATCAACGGCGGCGCGGCGACGGTGCTGGAGTTAAACCTCGATCCGACCAAACAGCTCAAGGACGTGACGGTGCGCACCCTCGCCAACGAAGTCGTGGTGGGCCTGATGGGGGCGACGATCGTGCGGTGAACGAGTGACGCACCCGAGGCCGCCCGCGCGGTTCAAGCGGCGGGACCGGTGAAGTAGTACCGCGTGATGTGGAAGAACAGCGGGGCGGCGAAGCAGAGCGAGTCGATGCGGTCCATGACGCCGCCGTGGCCGGGGATGAGTTGGGAGTAGTCTTTGACGCCGGCGTCGCGCTTGATGGCGGACATGACGATGCCGCCGGCGAAACCGGCGAGGGTGAGGGCGTAGGCGATGAGGGCGGTCTGCCAGAGGTTGAAGGGGGTCATCCAGGCGAGCGCCAGGGAGAGGAGCGCCGCGGAGAGGGAGCCGCCGATGAAGCCTTCCCATGTTTTGTTGGGGGAGATGTGGGGGGCGATCTTGTGCCTGCCGAGGAGTTTTCCCCAGACGTATTGGAGGACGTCGGAGGATTGGACGACGATGGCCAGGAAGAAGAGGAGCTTGACGTTC
Organism: uncultured Phycisphaerales bacterium; assembly: GCA_937901265.1. Taxonomy (GTDB): domain Bacteria; phylum Planctomycetota; class Phycisphaerae; order WQYP01; family WQYP01; genus CALCHA01. The sequence goes on along the minus strand of CALCHA010000273.1, from coordinate 3,883 downwards.
TGGCCGGCGAAGTGGGGGATGTCGAGGGTGAGCAGGGCGGGAGCGTGGCTGATGCAGTAGGTGCAGATCATGAGGGCGAGGAAGATGCGGGCGACGCGTTCGGAGTAGTGTTTGTAGTCGCCGGTCAGGGTGGAGCGGATGCATATCCAGAGGAAGCCGTAGACCGGGATGAAGATGGCGAAGAGGCCGTACCAGCGGTCATAGAGCAGCCAGTAGTGGAGGGGCGTGATGACGAAGAAGATCCAGAAGAGGGTGTGATGATCGGCGCGGCGGGTGGGAGCGAGGGTGATCATTTCGCGCAACGCGAAGAAGGAGAGCAGGGCGAAGAGGCAGAGGGTGGCACCGAGACCCAGAAGGCCGGTGGTGAGGAAGAGGGTGGCCATGATCCACCAGGAGTTGGTGCGGGCGATGAGGTTTTCGACGGTGGCGTGTGCTTTTGGGGTGGCGGCGCGGCGCCGAAGCAGCGCCCCGATGAGCGACGCGGCCAGGAGCACCAGCACCAGGCCGGCGAGCAGTCCCAGGAGGCGCGAATCGCGGAGCGCCACCGGCAGGCGGTCGAGGAGGGGATTGTCGGGGCGGGTCGGGAGCGTCATGCGTGGGCGGCCTCCAGGGCGGCGACGGCGGCGCGGGCGCGGTCGAGGAAGAGAAGCTTGTTTTCGCCGGGCTCCAGTTGGATCGGCGACCCAAAGGTGACCGCGGCCAGCAGGGGGATGAGCAGGAAGCCGCCTTTGGGGAGGATGCGGTTGAGGCTTTCGAGGTAGACGGGAATGAGCGTGACGTCGGGATGGCGTTTGGCGAGGTGGTAGAGGCCGGGCTTGAAGGGGTTCATGGGGGCGTCGTCATCGAGGGCGCGGGTACCCTCGGGGAAAATGATGAGAGAGTCGCCCGCGTCGAGGGCTTGTTCCATGGGGAGAAGCGGGTTTTCGCGGACGGTCACCTTGTGGCGTTCAATGAGGATGGCGTTGAAGACGTCCCTGGCGAGATAGCGGCGGAGGCGCGAGCCGTCCCAATAATCGCGCGCGGCGATGGGGCGGGTGTGCCGGCGGATGGCGGGGGGAAGGGATGCCCAGATGACGGGAAAGTCGAGGTTGCTGCTGTGATTGGCGAAGAAGATGCAACGTGCGGCCGGCGGCTCGCCCACCCAGCGGGCCTGGGCACCGGTGACCAGTTGGATGAGGAAGGAAATCATGCGGATTCCAGGGTGCGAAGGATACGGGCGACGCGGCGGGCGAGCGTCGGCAGGCAACCCAGGAGGATGAGGAGCAGCGCGGCGTAGAGCACGTAGGCGTGCCAGTGGACGAAGGCCGCGGGGATGGCCAACGCCGCGGCGAGGGTGAGCAGGGCCATGCGGTGCTGCTTGGCCATGGGTCCAAGGTAGAAATGCGGGGTACCGGCGGCTTTGCCGAGGACGCGGACGTAGGCGGTGAGGATCGCCAGCAGCGCCGCGGCCCAGGCGATGTCGGCGGCGTAGGGGAGACCAGGCAGGGCGTAACCGATGGGGATGATGATCAGGGGATCGGCGATGCGGTCGGGGAGGTCGTTGAAGATATCGCCGGACTTCGATTTTTTGCCCCCCTCGATGGCAACCATGCCGTCGAAGAGGTTGCAGAGGAGGCGGGCCTGGATGCCGGCGATGGCCAGGAGAAAGAGCAGGGCGAGCAGCAGGGGGCTGGCGACGAAGCGGGTGGCGAGGAAAGCGGCACCGGCGATCGCGCCGGCGAGGATGCTGAGGTAGGAGATGGCGTTGGGCGACACGCCGGCCCTGGCCAGGGCGGCGGCAATGTGGATGGCCCAGGGCGCGGAGCGGGCCTTGATCGGGCGGCGGGCAAGAGGTTCAGTGGTCATGGGAGGAGGGAATAACCGAAAAGTCGCCCTTGCGATAGAAAATTCCGCAGCTTAGGAATCGCCGCGTCGGTCGTTTATAATTTCCGCATGACGAAGAAGAAGGTGGTTGTGGCGATGTCGGGCGGGGTGGATTCCTCGGTGGCGGCGGCGCTGCTGCAGCGGCAGGGGTATGACTGCGTGGGGGTGTTCATGCGCCTGGGGAGCGATCCGGCGGATCTGACGGACGTGCAGCTGGAGGAAATCGCCTGTTCACCGGAAAAACTTCAGGCGCATCTGGCGCAAGGCGAGCAGGGACGAACGACGAAGGACAGTCACAAGCAGGGCTGCTGCTCGAGCTCCGACGCGGCGGACGCCCGTTATGTGGCCGGGCTGCTGGACATCCCGTTTTACGCGCTCAATTTTCAGCACGATTTTGGGGGGATCATTGATTACTTCGTGCGCGAGTACAACGCCGGCCGCACACCCAACCCCTGCGTCCGGTGCAACGAGTATCTGAAGTTCGGCAAGTTGTCGCGTTATGCCAAGGCCATTGGCGCGGATTACGTCGCCACCGGCCACTACGCGCGGACGGCGGTTGATGCGGCAACGGGCGAGACGCAGCTGCTGCGCGGGCTTGATCCAAAGAAGGACCAGTCCTACGTGCTCTTCGGCGTGCCGCGAGACGAGATCGGACACATGCTGCTGCCCATCGGAGAAATGGAAAAGTCGGCGGTGCGGCAGCTGGCGCAGGAACTCGGGCTGCCAGTGTTCAACAAGCCGGACTCGCAGGAAATCTGCTTTGTGCCAGACAATGACTACGCCCGGCTTGTGCAGAAGAAGTCGCCGGAGAGCGTGCGCCAGGGGGAATTTGTGGATTCCGCGGGGCAGTCGCTGGGGCGGCATGAGGGACATCAGCACTTTACCATCGGCCAGCGCAAGGGCGTTGGCCTGGCGTTTGGGTATCCCATCTATGTGACGCACATTGACGCAGCGGCCAACACCGTCACCGTTGGCCCCAAGGAAGATCTGATGCACCGGGCGCTGGTGGCGCGCGAAGTGAACTGGCTGACGGCGACTCCGCCGCGCATGGCGTTGCGCTGCCGGGCGAAGGTGCGTTACAACTCGGAGCCCCTTCCGGCGATGGCGCTGCTGACCGGGGAGGATGAACTCGCGATTCGCTTCGATGAGCCGCTGCTGGCGATCACACCGGGGCAGGCGGTGGTGTGCTATGACGCGGTTTCCGACCGCGTGCTGGGCGGGGCGTGGATCGACAAGACGCTCGATTAACTTGCGCAGTATTCCCGCCAGAGGTTGCGCAGCGTCGTTTCGACGGCCCGGGCGTAGCCGGATTCGTCGCGCAGGGGGCTGGCTTGCATTTGCGTGCGTAAGGCAGCTCCGCGCGGCCCCCCTACCGCGCGCAGCGCGGCGGCGACGTAGCCGGCTTCATCCTGCGCCACCAGCTCGGGCAAGCCGACGGCTTGCAGAAGACTGGCCCCGACGCGGGAGACATGCGTGTTGCCCGCCAGCGTTACCACGGGGACGCCCATCCAGAGCGCCTCGCAGGTGGTCGTCGTGCCGTGGTAGGGGAAGGTATCCAGCGCGACATCGACCTCGGCGTACTTCGCGGCGTGCTCACTGAGCGTCGCCTGCCGGCCCATGAGCAGCAACCGCTCGGGACCGATTCCCAGCGCGGCGAAGCGGTCGGTGAGCGCGGTCTGGCCGACTTGCTCGTGGAGCGCGGCGGCCTTGAGAAACAGGCGCGACCCGGGGGCCGCTTTCAATACCGCCGCCCACAACTGCAGGGTCACGGGCGACATCTTGGCCACCGCGTTGAACGAGCCGAAGGTGAGAGGCCGATGGGGATCGCGCGGGGGCACCGGCGGCAAATCCACGGGGGAGCGATAGCACCAGGCGCAGCGCGGCAGGCGCACCAGTCGCTCGCTGAATTGGGAATCGGTAGGGCCTGGCGGATCGGCGACGGCGTCAGTGAGGCGGAAGGCGATGGCGTTTGCCCCGACCGTTGATGGATATCCGAGAAAAGTCCCCTTCAGCGGCGCCG
>CALCHA010000272.1 GCA_937901265.1 uncultured Phycisphaerales bacterium | reverse complement strand
AAGTCCGCCATCTCCGCCGGCTCCGGCGACCTCAGCCTGCCCACGATGAAGAGCTTCAGCCTGCTGCAGCTCGACATCGTCGCGAAGTTCTAACCTGAAATCCGATCCCGCCCGGCGCGTGCAAGCGCGCCGGGCTCAAGTTCCCACCATGAAGAAAACGCTCCTCCTCCTCGCCACCGCCGCGTTCGCCGTCGACGTCCCCCCGCCCCTCAATTTCCCCGGCCCCACCCTCCTCCCCGCCGGCAAAGACTTCCCCATCACCGACTACGGTGCCGTCGCCGACGGCAAAACCCTGAACACCGACGCCATCCAGAAAGCCATCGACGCCGCGGCCGCCGCCGGCGGGGGAACCGTCGTCGTCCCCAAAGGCACCTTCCTCTCCGGCGCCATATTCATCAAGAAGCCCGTCAATTTCCGCGTCGACGGCACCCTCAAGGGCTCCACCGAGGTGAAGGATTACCCGATCATCGATTCCCGTTTCGAAGGCATAGAACGCCCCGTCATGGCCGCCTTCGTCAATGTCCTCAACGTCGATGGCATCACCGTCTCGGGCGAGGGCACCATCGACGGCTCCGGCGATGTCTGGCTGGCGAACTTCCCGCGCGGTGGCCGCGGTAACGCCGCCGCCTCACGCCCCGCGCCGCGGGTCGCTGTCGCCAATGGCCCGCGAATCGTCCTCACCCCCACGCCCGACAACCCCCCCGCCGCTCGCCTCCCCGGCGGCACCCTCATGAAGCCTCGCCTCTTCAACTTCACCAACTGCCACAACGTCGCCATCAAGGACCTGCACCTGCAGAACCAGGCCATCTGGGGCCTCCATATCCTTTACTGCAGCGATGTCCTCGTCGATCACCTCGACATCCTCGATCCCACGCACCGCGTCCCCTCCTCCGATGGCATCGATATCGACTCCTCCAAGCGCGTCCGCGTGGATCACACGACCATCTCCGTCAACGACGACTGCATCTCCATCAAGTCCGGCAAAGATGAGGACGGCCGCCGCGTCAATCGGCCCTCCGAGCAGATCCTCATCGTCAACACCCACTTCGCGGAAGGCCAGGGCGGCGCCGCGATGGGCAGCGAAGTCACCGGCGGCGTGCACGACGTCGAGGTCCGCGACTGCACCGCCGACAAAGGCAACTGGGCCCCCATCCGGCTCAAGACTCAGCCCACCCGCGGCGGCGTGGTGGAAAACATCGTCTACCGCAACGTGCACGTCTCCAACGTCCGCAAAGCCTTCGAGTTCAATCTCGCCTGGAACATGCGCATCAATACGGCGGGCGAACAGCACCCGACCAGCATGAAAAACATTTACCTCATCAACGTCAGTGGCGACGCCCGCGCCGCCGGTTCCATGAACGGCCTCGCCGACAAACCCATCACCGACGTCCACTTCATCAATTGCAATCTCACCGCCAACAGCGGGCTGACCATGAGCAACGTCGAACGCATCGACACCGCTGGCCTCACCGTGAAGAATTCCGCTGGCGAACTCCTCCCCCCCACCACCACCGGCCGCGGCGGGGCAGAGGCACCTTGATCGGTTGTCCGTTTAGTCCAGCTTCTCCGCCTCGAGTCCCGTTTTCTGACCCGCGGCCTTCTGCTCCTGGTACTTCTTCAGCCACGTCTCCCAGCTCTTGCCCGCCGCCGTGTCTTTGCCGCTGAACGCCAGCGCCGCGATCTGCTCGTAAGGCACGCTGATTTTCTCATCCCGATCCTTGGGAAACAGCCGCACCGCCGAGTCCGCCAGGCCCTTGCCCGTGCGACGATCGAAGATATACCCCTCCACCGTCGTCCCATCCTTTTTCGTGATGGTCACGTCCCCGCGGTAATCAAACGCCTTCTCCAGCGCCACGCGCAGCTCCTCCTCCGTCGCCACCGTCGGTACCCAGCCCTCCAGCTTCTCATGCACAAACCCCGGGGCGTGCTCCAACTCGTCCGGGTTCGTCACCAGCGGTCCGGGCATCGACTTTGTTTCCTGAGGCATCAGCCTGCTCCTTTGGTCAGTGAACACTCAATCCATTTTCCCCCGGGCCCCCGCTCCCGCCCACCACGGAACCGGTCCTTCAACCGTAGGAACGGACGCTCCACCAGATAATAGCTTGCGGTCGCCAGGGCGAAGGCCACGCTGATCCCCACCAGCGTCTTGTCGCGCACGGTCCAGTGCTGCTCGATCATGTATTTCATCAGCGGAAAATGAAACAGATACAACCCATACGAAATCTTTCCCACCCACACCAGCGGCGTGAGCGACAGCACCCGCGCTGCCGCCCCGGCGGGGGCATTCGACAGCCCCACCAGCAGCCCCACCGTTCCCAGCGTCACCTGCTCCGTCGAGTCCCCCAGCCATCCCGCCACAAAGCACGTCAACGCTCCGGCCGACACCCACGCCAGCAGTTCCCCGCCCACCCGCGTGACCCGCGGCATGAAGAACGCCCGCGCCGCCCCCGCCAGCAGCGTGTCCAGCCGCGTGTCCAGCCCGTTGTAAATCCGCTGCTCGGTTGCCCCGGCCTGAATCATCCACCACCGATAGGCCACCACGATCGCCGCCAGTGCCGCACATCCGGCAGCCCCGCGCCACGTCCGCCCCAGCCACCGGTACAGCAGCAGCATCACCGGTGGCCAGAGCAGATAAAACTGCTCCTCGATCGAAAGCGACCAGGTGTGCCCCAGGTAATCCGGCTTGTTTCCGAAGGCGCGTGTCCAGTTGGAGGTGTAGCTCAGCGCCATGAGCGAATCCCACCCGGCGCCCGTCATGTGCAGCCCCATCACCCGGGCGAACACCAGAAAAAGGAGGACCGTCAGCAGCAGCGCGGGAAACAACCGCAGCCATCGCCGCGCATAGAAATTAAAAAAGCTCACCCGCCCCCGCTGCCCGCGCTCGCGCAAAAGGATGCCCGTGATCAGGAATCCGGACAGCACGAAAAAGATATCCACCCCGCACCCTCCGCGATCGTTCAGCCCCACGTGCGCCGCCATCACCGCCAGCACGGCAAGGCCCCGTATGCCATCGAAGGCATCCACGTGCCGCGCCGCGACGCCAACCGCGGGGCGCACGACTCGCTCCGCCTCCCGTTCCACCGCGTCAAGGCCAACCGCCATGGAGTTTTCCTCTGCGCCAAGAACGTCGGCCGCTCTGGGCTCGCGGGTCATCATCCAACCGGCGCCGTCTCGCGTGGCTTGGCGCTCACCGTCAGCGCCACCGGCGCGCTGGTCGGGTGCCCATCGTCGCCGCCCTCGTCCAAAGCCTCCAGCGCTGCACGGTTGGGATGGCGCCCAAAGAGCATCGCCTTCACCGTCGCAAACATGCCCCCCACGCTGGTGAAGGTGTGATCCACCGCGCTGGCTTCATACCCGCTGTGCACCATGCAGTTGGCGCATTTCGGGTTCCCGCTCTCCGTCCCGTAACGCTCCCACTCCGTCTCTTTGATCAGCTCGGCAAACGTATCCACGTAGCCGTCCTGCAGCAGGTAGCAGGGTTTCTGCCAGCCGAAAATATTAAACGTCGGCATCCCCCACGGCGTGCATTTGTACTGCCGCTCGCCCATCAGGAATTCCAGGAACAGCGGGCTCTGGTTGAACCGCCAGCCCTTCTTGCGATTGCTCAGAATCTTGGTGAACAGCTTCCGCGTCTTCGCCCGCCCCAGGAACTTGCCCTGGTCCGGCGCCTTGTCGTACGAATAGCCCGGCGAAATCATCATCCCTTCGACGCCCAGCCCCATCATCTCGTCAAAGAACACCCGCACGCTCTTAGCGTTTGCTCAATCACACAGCGTCGTGTTCGTCGTCACCCGGAAGCCGCGCTTCACCGCTTCCTTAATGCCCGCGGTCGCCGTCTCGTACGTCCCCTCGCGGCACACCGCGAAATCGTGATGCTCCTGCTGCCCATCCATGTGCACGCTGAACGTCAGATACTTGCTGGGCTTGAACAGGTCGATCTTCTCTTTGAGCAGCAGCGCATTGGTGCACAGGTAAATGTACTTCTTCCGCTGCACCAGCCCCTCCACGATCTCCTTGATCTGCGGGTGCAGCAGCGGCTCGCCGCCGGGGATGCTGACCATCGGTGCCCCGCATTCCTCCACCGCCTTGAAGCACTGCTCGGGCGTCAGATTCTTTTTGAGAATGTGGGCGGGATACTGAATCTTCCCGCAACCGGCGCACGCCAGGTTGCAGCGGAACAGCGGCTCGAGCATCAGCACCAGCGGATAGCGCTTCCGGCCTTTGATCTTCTGCTTCAGGACGTACGAGGCGACAGTCCACATCTGGGAGATCGGGACGGGCATGAAGTTGATCCTTAACACGCGGCGGCAACAGGGGAAACGAGCAAGCGAAACATCATAGCCAAAACCCTCTTCGCTAGCCACCATCGTGCCTGGCCGATTGCCCCTGCGCACCCCCCATGTGCCGCGCTGCGGATGCGCAGCGCGGCGGCATTGATCAGACTGGAATACGCTTTGCATCTCTTATGATGTCTGCAACGAGCACCTTGGGCGAACGTGAAACGTTGTGAACGTTGTTCCTTCCGGAGAGCTGTCATGCGTCAGCACCTTATCGTTCAAGTGGATGAAACCGGGATTCCCGCCGCCGAAGTTCCCTTCGACTGTATGTGGGAGCTGGTGGAATACCTGTCCTACCAGCGGGTTGCGGTCACTTACCAGTACCATGCGTCCTGCTTCACCGTCACTTTCCCCCGTCAGGATGCCGCGTCTGCCCAGCGGCTTCTGGACGAATGGTCGCAGTCTTCTGCGGGAATGCTGCAGTCGGCCTGAGTGTGGGGGCGAGGCGGCAGCGCCAAGAGGTAACCGCCCGAGTACCATACAGCCGTGTCACAGCCGCGCTTTTTGATCCTCACCGCCCTCCTTCCTGAGGCCCAAACGCTGGCCACTGCCCTCTCCTTGCCTCGCGTGCGTGAACTTCGCTATTGCTGGGCGGGGCCCCAAATAACCCTCGTCAACGTCGGCCTCCGCGCGACCCGCCTTGCCTCCATCACCCCCCTGCTTGCCGACACCCCCTCCTTCCAACACATTATCCTCGCTGGAATTAGCGGCGCGTTAAGCCCCGGCCTTGCCGTGGGCGATGTGCTGCTCGATGCTGGCGAGGCGTCACCCCCGCCAGCGATTGCGGGTGTCACGCAGGGAAAAATCTGCACGTCCACGGAGCTCATCGCCACTCCCGCAGCCAAAGCTGCGCTTCGGGCAAAAACGGCATGCGATGCGGTCGATATGGAGGGGGACACCGTGCGGGCGTTTCTGGCGGCCCGCGGGCTTGGGTTGCTGCACCTGCGGGCGATCTCGGACAGTGCGGAGCAGGCGCTCGATCCGCGATTTGTTCACTTGGTGGATGACCGGGGGCGGCCACGAATCGGCCGCGCGGTCGCATTTCTGCTGAGCCATCCAGGCAAGATGGCTGAACTGCTCCGGTTACAGCGGGCGACTCAGCTGGCCCTCTCGAAGCTGGGTGCGGCATTGCGGCTTATAATAGCGGCATATTGACCCCATCCTCGCGTCATTGCGGCGTACCGCTCAGGCCCGGCGCGAGGGTGGAGTGATCACCCCTGCAAAGGGCACCCACCCCGCCCGTGGCGGAAAATACCCAGGAGAATCATGCTGATTTTGACCAACGACGACGGCATCGACGCGCCCGGCATCGCGGCCCTGGAACAGGCAGCCGCGGCCCTTGGCGAGGAATTGTTGATCGTCGCACCGACGCAGCAGATGTCGGAATGCAGCCACCGCGTGACCACCAAGGAGCCGCTGATTGTGGAGGATCGGGGAGCGCGGCGCTTTGCCGTCGACGGGACGCCGGCAGATTGCGTGCGGGTGGCGCTGCTGCATCTGTTGCCGACGCTGGCGGTCGATCGCTCGACGGTTCGCGTGCTCTCAGGCATCAATGCGGGGGGCAATCTGGGGGCGGACGTGTACATTTCTGGCACGGTCGCGGCAGCACGGGAAGCGGCGTTTTTCGGCGTGCCCGCGATGGCGCTCTCCCAGTACCGCCGCGGTGAGCCCGGACCCGCCGAGTGGGCCCGGGTCAGCCTCTGGGCTCAGGATGT
>CALCHA010000271.1 GCA_937901265.1 uncultured Phycisphaerales bacterium | reverse complement strand
ACCATCGACCGCCCCCCAACCACCGCCCCAGCCCCCGCCCACGACTCCCCGGGCTATCACCAACTCAAAACCCCCGCCCGCTCCTCGCTCGACCGCTCGAGCGCCCCTCTCGTTCTCCCCGACCCCGCCCCCATCGCCAACGCACCTGCCGCAATCGGGGGTTTCAATGGATATAGTTACGATGGCCCGCCCATCCAATACGTCGGCGGCGGCGACCGCCAATAAGCTTCCGAGAAAACGATCAGGCCGTAGGGCGAGCTCCACTCGACCGCTTTGCCCAAGCCAAACGCCTGATGGGGTCATTGACAGCCACCCCCCTTTTTCGTACATTGCCCGACTAAACTTTTTCCCGGCGGCCTGCCGCTTGACGTTCACGAGGAATCGACCATGCTTCCATTTCACAAAACCAGCAAAATGCGCAAGCGCACCCGTCGCTCCCACCACGCCGTCGTTGGCGTTCAGGTCAACCGCTGCCCCAAGTGCAGCCAGTCCAAACTCCCCCACCGCATGTGCGCCAACTGCGGCTACGTCAACAAGTCCCTCTCTCTGGTCGTGAACGAAGACCAGGAGTAAGCTCCGCTTCCCGCGTTTTCCTCTCCCTGCACCCTTCTCAGCGAGGCTCATGATGCGCATCGCCGTCGATGCCATGGGTGGCGATCAGGCCCCCACTAAAATTCTCGACGGCGCCCTCCAGGCGCTCGAACTCCTCGATCCCGACGACCAGCTCATTCTCGTCGGCAACCAGCAACTCATCGAACAACACGCTGCCGACGCCCTCAAAGCCGCCGGCCCGCGCGTCCGCATCGAACACGCCTCCCAGGTCATCACCATGGACGACTCCCCCGTCGAGGCCATCCGCGGCAAACGGGATTCCTCGATCGTCCGCATGGTCAAACTCGCCAAGGACGGCCACGCCGACGCCCTCATCTCCGCCGGCAACACGGGTGCCCTCGTCGCCGCCGGCGTGCTGATGCTCAAGCCCCTCGCCGGCGTCGAACGCCCCGGCATCGCCGTCTTCCTCCCCTCCTCCAAAGGCGCCGTCATGCTCTGTGATGCCGGCGCCAACACCCAGCCCAAACCCGCGCACCTCCACCAGTACGCTGTCATGGCTGCCCTCTACGTCAAGGCCACGCGCAACGTCGAAAACCCCTCGGTCGCTATTCTCAACATCGGCACCGAAGAGGAAAAAGGCACCCCCCTCGTCAAGGAAGCCCGCGAACTCCTCGCCGCCGACAAATCCCTCAACTTCACCGGCTACGTCGAATCGCGTGAAATCCCCAACCACCCCGCCGACGTCATCATCACCGATGGCTTCACCGGCAACGTGGTGCTCAAGCTGGTCGAAGGCTGGTCCGCCGCCCTCTTCAAAACCCTCCAGAAAGAAGCCGCCGCCGAAGGCCCCGAACTCCTCGAAAAACTCAAACCCGTCATGGCCCGCATCGCCAAGCGCTACGACCACGAAGAATATGGCGGCGCGCTGCTTCTGGGCGTCCAGGGCACCTTCCTCAAAGTCCACGGCTCCGCCGGCGCCCGCGCCATCAAAAACGCCATCGCCGCCGCCAAATCCATCTCCCGCCTCAACGTCAACGCGCAAATCGAATCCCGCCTCTCCCCCACCCAATGAATAATGAATAATGAATAATGAATAATGCACACTGAATAATCCCGTTTACCGTTCCCCCTTCCCCCTATACCATTCCCCCATGTCCCTCCTCGAAACCGCCATCTCCCTCGCCGTCGAAAAGCACCGCGGCCAAGTCGACAAATCCGGCGAACCCTACATCCTCCACCCGCTGCGCGTCCTTATGCGCGTCCGTGAACTCGGCGGCAGCGAAGCCGCCCAATGCGCGGCCGTCCTCCACGACGTCGCCGAAGACTGCAACGTTTCGCTCGACGACCTCCGCGCCGCCGGCTTTACCGACGACACCCTCGCCGCCATCGACGCCGTCACCAAGCGCGCCGACGAGCACGGCGACGCCGGCTACGCCGCCTTCGTCGATCGTGCCGCGGCGGATCCCCTCGCGCGTCTCGTAAAGATTGCCGACCTCGAGGACAACATGGACCCGCGCCGGCTGTGTGAAATTTCGGAGAGCACCCTGCGCCGCATGGAACGCTACCGCCTCGCCTGGAAACGCCTCACGTCTTCTGCAGCACCCTGAGTCGCCCCACGCTGACCTGCGCGCAGAATCTCCGCCACCCGCAGGGATATTCCCGCCTGCTTGCCCTAGAATCACCCCCATGCGCCACGTTCAGGCCTTGACGTGCCTGTCGCTTTTTTCTGTCACCCTACCTCGCCGCGGGCCACCCTGGCGATCGCCCGGTTCCCAGGAGCCTCGCCATGAGCCAACTTGAACCCCTCATGCAGGAGCCCCTCGACCTGCTCCATTCCATGCAGCCCTACGTGAGCGAGAACCTGCAGCTCCTCGCCCCCATCGACAAGGCCTGGCAGCCGACCGACTACCTTCCCGACATGGTCGCCGAGGACTGGCGGGAACAGGTTGAGCGCTTTCGCAGCGCCTCGCAGTCCATCTCCGACGAGCTGCTGGTCGTCCTCGTCGGCGACATGGTGACCGAAGAAGCCCTTCCCAACTACGCCATCTCGCTGAACCTCATCGCGCAGGAATACGTCGGCGACGTGAAGCTGCCCTGGTCGCAGTGGCTCCGCGGCTGGACCGCGGAGGAAAACCGCCACGGCGACCTGCTGAACGCCTATCTGCGGCTGACCGGCCGGGTCGATATGCGAGCCATTGAAGTCACCGTCCATCACCTGATCAACAGCGGGTTCAATCCCAAGTCCTATCCCGATCCCTATAACGGGCTTGTGTACACGTCGTTCCAGGAGCGGGCGACCCGCATCTCGCACGGCAACGCCGGCAAACTCGTCCTGGCCGACGGAGACAGCTACCTCGCGAAAATCTGCCAGCGCATCGCGGGGGATGAATCGCGCCATGAGGTGTTTTACACCCGCATGATGGGCCGCGTCTTCGATCTCGATCCCGCCGGAGCGATGCTCGCGTTTCGCTCGATGATGCGCACCATCATCGCGATGCCCGGGCGCCTCATGTATGACGGGAAAGACCCCGACCTGTTCGACCATTTCGCCATCATCGCGCAGCGCACGGGCGTCTATACGGTGCGCGATTACGCCTCCATCATCGAGCACTTGGTCAAAACATGGGACATCGCCGGGCGCAGCGTGACAGGCCTCGCGGCCAAGGCGCAGGAATACCTCTGCCGCCAGGCCGAACGCTACCAGCGATTCGCCGACGAGATGACCTCCGCTCTGGAGAAACGCCCGCCCATCGCTTTCAGCTGGATTCACGATCGCAAGGTCTAACTTCCCGCACCGGTCCCCGCCCCTGCGCGGGGTTACCACAGGGCCACGAACACCACAATCAGCGAAATGAGCATGACCACGGCCCCCACGGCCAGCGCCGCGCCATTCCCCGCGCCGCCCCCGATCAGCGCCACGAGCATGCCGAACATTGCAAAAACGCCCGCAGCCGCCGCCAACGCTCGGCGCTTCCGCCGGGCCCGCTCGCGCTGCTTGAGTCGCTGATAGGTAGGATGATCCGGCCGCCACTGGGACAGCACCGCGAAGGGCAACGTGTCGTTGCGTCGCGCGATCTGCTCGCGCGATTTCGGCAGCACCACCGTGTCGGCGGATGACACATCCGCCTGGCCCGCCAGCCGCTGATAGCAATTGCCGCAGACCGTCCTGTCGTTGAACAGGTAGGGCGACTCATGACGGCCGATGGCCGCTCCGCATTCGGCGCATTTTTCGGGCTGGCCCGCCTCGGACATTACAACCTCCACGCGATCACGCTACTCGGCACCGTCGCCTTGGGCAAGCGCCCCCCTCGGCCCCACCTCGCCCCCCCCCCGCACTCCGCCTCCCCGCGCCCCGCGCCTTTTTTCTCGCCGCCACTTCCCTTCCGCCGCACCCCCATGGTACATTACGCCCCTTCCCTGTTCGCAGGGGAGCGCCCCCGCGAGGTACCGGTAACTACCAGGCGTTGGTCGCGGCGGGTCGAATCGGCCAAACCCCTCTCCTTCGAGAGACTGGCTTTAACGCCTGGCGGTTTGGCCGACGGCTTTTTTGCAGCAGCAACATGTCGCGGCGGACCGGTCAGGAACCCCTTGCCCCGGAGGCCCCATGTCCGAAGAAACCCAGATCGAAACCCCCCAGGCCGAAGCATCCGCGGAGACGGAACAGGACAACCTGCCCGCCGCCACGTCCACCATTGCGGACGCCGGCGCCGCCCGCAAACGCATCACGATTGACATCCCCGAAGCACGCATTCAGAGCAAGCTGCAGGACGCCTTTGGCGAGTTGCAGAAGGACGCAGTGCTTCCCGGTTTCCGCCGCGGCCGGGCGCCCAAGCGCCTTCTTGAACGCCGCTTCGGATCCGACATGCGTAACACCGTCAAGCAGCAGCTCGTCGCCGAATCCTATGAAAAGGCGATCGAAGAGCACAAGCTCGACGCCATCGGCGATCCCGAAGTCGACCTCTCGAAGGTGGAGATCCCCGAGTCCGGCAATATGTCGGTGACCATCGAGGTGGAAGTCGCCCCGAATTTCGAGCTGCCCACCATCGAAAAAATCGCCGTCAAAAAACCCAGGCTTGAAGCCAACGAAACGCGCCTGAACCTGGCCGTTGAAAACCTCCGCAAGTACTTCGGCCACTGGCATGATTCCCAGGAACCGATCACCGAAAACGACACCGTCACCGCCGACCTCAAGGTCACGGCCACGGAGGACGGCCACGTGCTCGCCGAGCAGCCCAACGTCTCGCTCGCGGTCAAGCCCGGCTCCATTGCCGGCGTCCGCTTTGAAGACATGGGCGAACAGCTCAAGGGCAAGCGCATCAGCGACACCGTGACCCTCGAAGGCACCCTGCCGCAGGATCACCCCGAGGAAAAGTATCGCGGCAAGGCGATCAAGGTCGAGCTGACCATCAAGGGGGTCAAGCACCAGCACCTGCCCGAGGTGAACCAGGAGTTCGCCACCATGCTCGGCTTCGACAGCATCGATGCCCTCAAGGAGGACCTCAAGGAGCGCCTCGTCACGCAGCTTGAGCAGGAGACCAAGGGTGCCATGTCGCAGCAGATGTATCGCTACCTGCTGGCCAACACCAACCTCGACCTGCCCGCCAAGCTGTCGCAGCGGCAGATGGGCAACGTTCTCCGCCGCCGCGCCACCGAGCTGATGCAGAAGGGCGTTCCGGAATCCGACATCGTCCAGCAGATCGATGCCCTGCGTATCGCCTCGGCCCAGCAGGCGGCCGTGGACCTGCGGCTGTTCTTCATCCTCTCCAAGCTCGCCGAGGTCTTCAGCGTCGACGTCTCCGACGAGGAAGTGAACAACCGCATCTCGGAAATCGCCGCCCAGTATGGCCGCCGTCCCGAGAAGCTGCGCCAGCAGATGACCCAGTCGGGTCAGATGGAACAGCTCTTCCTGCAGATCCGCGACGGCAAGGTCGTCGACAAGCTGCTCGAAACCGCCGAGATCACCGAAGTGGACGAGCTGGCCCTGGCCGAAGAATTCAAGAACCTTCCGCCGCTGTCCAACGTCGGCCCCAACGTCACCGGCGTGTCGCACTCCACGACCGAAGCGGCCCCGGCGGCCGCTCCCGAATCCGCCCCGCAAGCCTGACCTTCGCGCGGCATAAATCTGGTATCATGCCAAGGCCCGGAACCCTCGTTCCGGGCCTTTTCCGTTTCCAGGACGTCGCAACCCTCATGAACAGCACGCACGACCATCCGACGCCCGAATTTTCCCCCGACCTCGCTCATCGGCAGGCCATCCAGTCTTTCGGCGAGGCGCATCACAATCGCCTCACGCGCTCGCGCCGCCGCAACGGCTACTTCCATCGCTACCTCACGCGGCTCGTCAAACACCATGTCCTCCCCGGCTCGCGCGTGCTCGACGTCGGCTGTGCCTCCGGCGATATGCTCGCCGCCCTCGATCCGGCACCCGGTTCCCTCGGCATCGACATCAATCCCGCCGCCATCGCCGAGGCACGGCGCAACTACCCGCACCTCGCCTTCCAGGAATTCGCCACCGAGGATGTCGCACGGCTCGCCGATGCCGGCGAGGGGCGACCCGCCACGTTTGATGTGATCATCCTCTCCGGGGTGATGCACCAGTTGTACGACCTGCATACCGCGCTCGAAGCCCTCCGCGCCGTTTGCCACGACCGCACCCGCATTCTCATCACCACCTATTCCCGCGCCTGGCAACCCCTCGTCCGGGCCGGAGAGCTCGCCCGCTGGAAGGCCCGCACCCCCGGGGAGTCCTGGCTGCCCCCCTACGAAGTCGCCTCGCTCCTGCGGCAATGCGACTTTGACATCATCTCCCAGAAACCTTCCATCCTTCTTCCCCTGCCGATCCCGCTCGTCTCCAACTTCGTTAATCGCTGGATGGCCCCCCTGCCGGGGTTCCGCCTCTTCGATCTCTGCACGCTCACCGTCGCCCGGATGCTCCCCCGCACCAACCGCCTGGAGCTTCCCGATCGCGTCTCCGTCATCGTCCCGGCGCGCAACGAGGCGGGCAACATCAAGCCGCTGCTTGATCGCCTCCCGCCCCTGGGCAAGACCACCGAAGTGCTCTTCGTCGAAGGCAATTCCACCGACGATACCTGGGCGGTCATCGAAAAGACCGTCGCCGATTACCAGGCCTCCGGGGGCCCCTACCGCGTCGCCTGCTGCAAGCAGACCGGCAAGGGCAAGGGTGACGCCGTCCGGCTGGGCTTCGCCAGGGCCACCGCCGGGCCCGGGGACATCCTGCTGATTCTCGACGCGGACCTCTCCGTCCCGCCGGAAGAACTGCCCCGCTTCATCCAGCTCCTTGCCCGCCACCAGTGCGAATTTGCAAACGGCTCACGCCTCGTCTACCCCATGGAAAAGCAGGCCATGCAGTTCCTCAACATCATCGCCAACAAACTCTTTGGCTGGATGTTCACGTTCCTGCTCAACCAGCGCCTCCGCGACACTCTCTGCGGCACGAAAGTCCTGCGCCGCGAGGACTACGAAAAAATTGCCGCCAACCGCGCCTACTTCGGCGACTTCGATCCCTTCGGCGACTTCGACCTGCTCTTCGGGGCCGCACGGCTCAATCTGAAAATCTCCGACGTCCCCGTCCACTACAAACAACGCGTCTACGGCTCCACCAATATCTCGCGCTTCCGTCACGGCCTGATGCTGCTGCGCATGTGCGCGTTCGCCGCCCGGAAAATTAAATTCATCTGAATCCCGGCGTTCCCATTCCCCCGAGCGCGTCTACGTCCCGACTTCGTCCATCACATGCTCCGCGACGAAGATCGGCACGTTGTTGGACACCCCCAGGGCGATCGCGTCCGACGGGCGCGAGTCGATTTCCACCGTCTTGCCATGATGCCGTATCACCAGCCGCGCAAAGAACGTGTGGTCCTGCAGATCGTTGATCAGAATCCGTTCCAGCTTCCCCTCCAGCTTCTCGATCACCGACGACAGCAGCTCGTGGGTCTGCGGCCGCGGCGTCGGCTGGCCTTTCAGGCGGCGGTCAATGGCGAACGCTTCGGTCGAGCCGATGACGATCGGAAACGACCGCTCTCCCGCCACTTCCTTCAGGTAAATGACCTGCTGGTCGGACGTTTCCGTGATGATGATGCGCTTAAGTTCGACCTGAAGGGCCATGACTGGCTCCGGTGTTCGCAGTTCCCTGCGTTCTAGCGCCGCGGAGGAGTTGTGTCAAGGACCACGCCGCCACGATCAACCGCGCAGCGGGCTTGCAAACGTGGCGTTCTTGGAACAATCGCCGCTGCATGGACTATACTTATGCACCGAAGTTCCCAAGCGATTGATGGTTGAGGATCTTATGACTGGCGCTGCGGGCGCGCGGGGGTGGTACAGACGCGCGGGCGCCAGCCTGGTTTCCCTGGTTCTGCTTCTCCTGCTCATCGGGGCAGTCGGGGCCGGCATCTACGCCCTCTTTTTCCGCCACAGGGACGTCCCGACCGTACCCGTCACCCGCGGCACGATCGTCCGGGCGTTCTATGCCACCGGCGTCGTCCGTCCCGATTACGAATACGTCATCAAAAGCAAGGCCCAGGGGGCACTGGTGGACTTCGAAAAGCGCGAGGGTGCCACCGTGAAAAAGGGCGAACTCCTCGGCCGGGTGGATGACAAGCAGCTCACCTTCGAAGTCGAAAAATGTCAGGCAGAAATGGTCGAGGCTGGGAAAGGGGCGGGCGAGAGCGCTCCCGAAAAGACCGAGATCGAAGCCCGCCTTGCCGAAGCGACCCAACAGGTCGACATCGCCCGCCACACCCTCGACCGCGTGCTGACGAGCTTCGACAAGCAGGCGGCCACCGTCAATGATGTCGACCTCGCCCGCAAGACTGATGTGCAGTGGGTCAACACCGTCGCCGCCCTGCAAAGCCAGCTCGGCGGCTGGCGCATCATGAGCCAGCGACGCCTCGCCGTGGCGCAGGCCGAGCTCCGCAAGGCCCAGGCCAACCTCGCCGACGCCCAGATCCTCGCCCCGATCGACGGCGTCATCCTCGAACGCTACGCCGAGAACCAGCAGGTGGTCGGCATCAATGACCAGCTTCTGCTCGTCGCCGCCCCACGGGATCTGCTCATGAAGGCGGCCGTCGACGAGGAGGACGTCACCCACACCAGCATTGGCCAGAAAGTCGAAATGCAGCTCTACGCGTTTCAGGCCCGTGATGGCACGGAGGAGCCGCGAATCCTCGAGGGCAAGGTGATCGAGGTCCTCCCCAGCGCCAACGCCGCCAACAAAACCTATGAAGTCAAAGTCGCCTTTGTCGACTTGCCGTCGGGCCTGCGCGTGGGCATGACTGGCGAGCTCAATTTCATCGAGAGCGAATCCGCACGCAACGCCGCCCTGACGCTCCCCGTTTCTGCCGTGCTCGACAACAAGGTCTACGTGAAGGCGGGCCTCGGACGCTACGAACCGCGCGACGTCACCGTGGGCATCCGCACTCTTGAACGGGTCGAAATCCGCAGCGGCCTGCAGGAGGGCGAGCAGGTCGTCGTCGATGCCAAACAGGTCGCCCCGGTGAAGCTCCCCCCGCCCGTGCAACCGGTGGTCCCCATCCGCAACGGCGATAGGGCCAGCAACGACGGATGACCGACCGCCGTTGGAATTTCCTCCTTCGCGATTCTCTCACGGAGCTCCATGACCTCCCTCCAGATCAACATCGCCCTCCGCTACGTGCTCCGGCGCCGCCGGCAGACGCTCATCTGCATGGCCGGCGTCGCCATCGGTGTCGCCATTTTCGTCGCCATGAACGCCATGATGAAGGGATTCGAGGCCAAGTTCATCAATGAAACCGTCGAAGGCAGCGGCCACGCCACCGTCAAAAGCGAGCCCCGCGAAATCCTCGCCCCCTTCCTCGAAAACGTCTACGGCCCGGGGACCCTCGTCGACCTCGTCCGCCAGAAGCCCCAGGACAAAGTCGCCAAAATCCGCAACCCCGAGAAGGTCATGCGCATGATCCGCAACCTCCCCGGGGTCGTCGCCGCCGCGCCGATCGTCACCGGCAACGCCGTCCTCTCCTATGGCAGCAAGGAAATGGCCATCGAGGTCGATGGCATCGAGCCTGACGAGCAGGTCCGCGTCACCAGCATCGGCAGCAAGCTCCTCGAAGGTTCCAAAAATGGCTTCGCACGACTCCGCTCCACCGCCAACGGCATCCTCCTCGGCGATGGCCTCGCCCGCCAGCTCGGC
>CALCHA010000270.1 GCA_937901265.1 uncultured Phycisphaerales bacterium | reverse complement strand
GCTCCGATCCCTGGCGCCCCGGCATCATCCACCGCCTCGACCGCGACACCACCGGGCTGATCCTCGTCGCCAAAACGGATGAAGCCCACTGGCGACTCGCCGGCCAGTTCGAACGCCGCACGATCAAGAAGACCTATCTCGCCATCGTGCATGGACTGGTCGCGCTCGATGCCGACCTCATCGACGCTCCGCTCGCGGTGCACGCCAAGGTGCGCGAACGCTACGCCGTCCGCACGGACATCGGCAAGCCCGCGCAAACCGTCTACACCGTCATGGAGCGTTTCAAGATCGGCAACGCGGGCTACACGCTGGTCGAGCTCGCCCCCCGCACCGGCCGCACGCACCAGCTGCGGGTGCACATGACGCACATCGGCCACCCGATCGTGGGCGACTCGATGTATGGCGGGCGGCAGATCACGCTGGGCGACATCCTTCCGAAGGCGACCCTCGCCAAGCGCAAAGCCGACCCCGCCGAACCCCTCATCGACCGCCAGGCCCTGCACGCCTATCGCCTGCAATTCGTTCACCCGACGCTCTTCACGCGCATGCATCTGGAAGCGAAAATCCCGGACGACATCGAGCGGATCCTGGAGTTGCTTCGCGAGCATGGCCGCCGGTGACGGTGAGGGGATGCGGCCCACATGCCCACTCCACAGTGTTGTGCAAGACCGGAAACGTCCATCTTCGATGATCCCGACCTGAACCCGAATTAACGAAGGGGGACCAAGGGCACGAAGGCGCGCAGCGGGAGGGGCACTATCCCTCCAGCAGCGGAACGCTTCCAGACAAACGTGGCCTGCTCTGGCAAATCTCTTCGTGAACTTCGTCGCCCTTCGTCACTTCGTGTTTTGTATGGGCGGTCGAAGGAGGACGTTTCCGTCCCTTGATAAGGATGTGTGGAATCCTGAGCCCTCACGGTCGGGGCGCTGTTGCTCGGCCTGCGCCACAATCATCCCTATAAAACGTTTTGCTGGTCTTCACCAAGGCACCCCATGCGTGCGAAAAACGCTTCGTGTTTTGTCGTCTTGGCGTCTTGGCGTCTTGGCGGTCGAGCTCACACAGACGTTCCTCGCGGCAACCCCATGCCTCTCACCGAGATTCTATTAAACCTCACGAGTTATCCTTAAAACCCAGCTAAACCGAACAGATAAACGGCACGAGACATGCCCCGGAACAGCGTTCGCAACCGCAAAATCCTTTGCCCAAATGCCTTGCCCAAAGCCGCTTACAAGCTCCCCCTCCGATTGCGCTTGCATGGGGGGTTCTTTCCACTAGCATGGTTCTAGACGCATTGAATCGTCCGCCAACGCCCCGTCGGCTGGCGACGCTTCGAGGGGGTCCGGGAAGGAGGTCCAACATGACCGCTGCACTGCTCCTGAGCTGGTGGAACCTCATCTTCATCGTGCCCTTCGGCCTCGCGCTGATGTACCTGGGCCTCTTCGTCTTCACCGGGATCACCTTCGGCGATGCCGACGTCGATGGACACCTTGAACTCGATGCCGACGCCGACGCCGACCTTGATGCTGACGCTGACGCTGACGCTGATGCTGACGGGGACGCGGACGGCGACCATGATGCGGATGGCGATCACGATGCCGACACCCACCCGCTCGCGGCACTCCTGGGCGTCCTGGGCGTCGGCAAAATTCCTCTCTCGCTGGGCCTCATGATTCTGCTGCTCCTGTGGGGGCTCATCGGCTTTGCGCTCAACGTCACCCTTGCCGAAGCGCTCGGCCCCATCTGGATCGTCCCGGCCCTCTCGCTGCCCATCACGTTCGTGGCCAGCATCGGCCTCACCGGCCTGTGCGCGGCGGCCATTGGTCGCGTCCTGCCGCTGAACGATGAAGCCCCCGCGCGCCTCCAGGATCTCGTCGGCCGCACTGCCGAGGCGCTGTACGAAGTCACCGACACCTTCGGCATGGCCGCCCTGCGAAACGCCGCGGGCGATCTGCTGCAGGTCGCCTGCAAATGCCGCCCCGGCGAAACCATCGCCAAGGGAACGACCCTGCTGCTCTTCGCCTACGACGCCCCCTCGCGCACCTTTTCCGCGGCCGCCTATGGCGAGACCACGCTGCCGACGGCGGCGAATTCCACTGCGAATCCCGCGGCGAATCCCTTGCACGATTCGCCCCCCGACGCCGCGTATTTGAAGTTGAAAGAAAATGCGCAAGACCCCTCGCGCCTCCACGGGTGAAGGACTTTTCTCAAAGGAGCATCCCATGTTCATGGCCCTGTTTTTCCTTCTCGGCGTCGTCCTCACGGTCGCGCCCTGGGCGCTCCACTTTCGCAACGACCTGCCCCTCGGGTCCGCCCTGATCATCTCCGGCATCGGCGTCGCCACGCTCGTCGTCGTCGCGGCCATCGTGATCTTCACGCGGCTCTACCGCCGCGCCGCTGCCAACCTCGCCTTCGTCCGCACCGGCTCCGGCGGGGCCAAGGTCATCAAGGACTCCGGCAAGCTCGTGGTCCCGGTGATGCACCAGGTCATCCCCGTCTCCCTCGAGACCATGCGCCTCAACGTCGAACGCCGCGGCACCCACGCCTTGATCACCAAGGACAACCTCCGCGTCGACCTCTCCGCCGAGTTCTACATCAAGGTCCAGGCCAACGACGAAGACATCCTGCAGGCCGCCCGCTCCCTCGGCGGGCGCAGCGTCCAGCCCGACGCCGTCTCCGAACTCGTCCAGGAAAAGCTGGTCTCCGCCCTGCGCACCGTCGCCGCCACCAAGGACCTGCACGAGCTCCACTCCAAGCGCGATGAGTTCGCCACCAGCGTGCAGCAGATCGTCACGCACGATCTTTCCAGCAACGGGCTGTCGCTGGAATCGGTCACCATCTCCAGCCTCGACCAAACCGATCCCTCCGCCCTGCAGGAACGCAACGTCTTCGACGCCCAGGGCCTGCGGAAGATCGCGGAGATCACGCAGAACGCCCGCGCCGAACGCAACGAAATCGAGCGCGAAGCCGAACAGCGCATCGCCACCAAGAACGTCTCGACGCGCAAACTCGTCCTCAACCTCGCCCGTGAGCAGGCCGAAGCCGAGGCCGAGCAGAAGATGAATGTCGCCAACGTCAACGCGGCCCGCGAGCGCGAAATCGCGGAGTTCAAGATTCAGCAGGATGAAGCGGTGGCCAAGCGTGAGATCGACAAGCAACGCCTGCTGCAGACGGCGGAGGTCGCGCGCAAGCTCTCCATCGAGCAGGCCGAGGTTGAAAAGCAAACCTCGCTCATCGCCAAAATGAGCGAACAGGAGCAGGCGCAGATCCTCAAGCAGCAGACGATCGAAGTGGCCAACCGCCAGCGCGAGGCGGCCGTCACTTTGAAGGAAACCGAAGCCGTGCAGGCGCGCTCCGCGATGCTCGCCGCCGAGGCCGATCGGGAAAAAGCCTCGCAGGCCGTCGTCACCGTCCAGGTCATTGCCGAGGCCGACCGCGAAGCGCAGAAGAAGCTGACCGCGGCGCGGCAGGTGGCGACCGAGAACAAGATCAAGGAAGAGACCAACGCGGACGTGCTGGCCTACATGCGGATCAAGGAAGCCGACGCCGAGCGCCAGGCCGCCGAGAGCACCTACGCCGCGAAGCTGCGCCTCGCCGAAGGCGAATCCGCCGCCGCCACCAAGCGCGCCGACGGCGAACGCTCCCTCAAGATGGTCGACGTCACCGTCGAGCGCGAGCGCGTCAACGTCGAACAGGCACGCGTGGAGGTCGAACGCACCAGCCTCTCCAACCGCCAGGAATTCGAAGGCGCCGCCTTGAAGTTCGAGCTGGAAAAGTTGCGCATCCAGGCCGACAAAGAGGTCCGCATCGCCGCCGCACAGGCCATGGCCAACATGTTCGCCAAGGCCAACATGCAGATCTTCGGCGACCCCGCCACCATGTCCGCCATGAGCCAGCAGTTCATGAAAGCCGCCGGCTACGGCAATACCGCCGACGGCCTCCTCGCCACGCTCCCCCCCGAGGCCAAAACCCTGCTCGCCACCCTCGGGCAGTCCGTCGTCAGCCAGATGAACGCCAAGCCCGCGGCCACCAACGGTGCCCCCATCCCCGAACCCGCCGCCGACGAACTCCACCGCGGCTAACCCCCATCACCCCCCAATAGCCCAGGGATCGCAATCCCTGGGCTCGTCGCAATGGAGCCTCCCATGACCACGATCAACAACACGCCCCCGCTCGACCTCCCCGCGATCCTCGCCTCCCTTTCCAGCTTCGTCCCCCAGTCCGACCACCTCGACAACCTCTCCGAGAAGCTCGGCGAACGCCCCGCGCAAAACACCCTCATCCTCCTGGGCCTCACCGCCACCCTCTTTTTCGCCGCCGAAAAAAACAGCAACCCCAAAGTCCGAACCATCTACGACGCCCTGGAATACTGCTCCTCCTCCCTCTCCGTCGGCTATACCTCCATCTTCCCCCAAACCCCGCTCGGCAAGCTCGTCGCCACCTTCCTCATGACCTACGGACCCGCCCTCACCGGCGCCATGCTCGACGGCCCGCGAAAAAAACCCGCCGACAACGCCACCAACCAGCAAATCCTCTCCACGCTCCAATCCATCCTCACCGAGCTGCGCAGCAACCCCGTTGAACCCCCACAGCCCTGAAATCCCCCGCTATCCGCCCACCCGCCCGCTCCGCGCCCGCCGCCTTCGTGGCCTTTATTCCCTTCGTGGCTTCGTGCTGAATCCGCCGTCCCCCCTTACTTTCGCTTCCGCACCATCGCCTGAAAATACATCAACGCATTGTTCGACACCCCGACGCACAACCCCCCCTGGGGTTCCCACCCATCCTTAATATGCTTGTTCACCGCCGTCTCCAGCAGGTACAGCGCCTGGTTCGAGATCAGGTGATACTCCATCGACACCGTCAGGTCCTTCCCCTCCGCGCTCTTCTGCCCCTCGTAAGTGTGCACCGAATCCGCGGGCGATTGCGCGTTCAGCGTGATCCGTCCATGGGTCGATGGCGGCTTGCTGAACTCCGGCAAGGCCTCTGCCGCCGCCGCCTCGGGCAGCCGGTTCAACGGGTCCTCGACCGGCGTGATCGTCGAGACCAGTATCCCCCGCCCCACCGCCTGAAACTCCGCCTCCTCGCGGGTGTTCGCCGACAGCGTCACCTCGATGTCGTCGCCCGAATCCTTGTCCGCCCCGATCACCGCAAAACGCATACGTCACTCCTTCACACGGGGCCTTGCCCGCGGTCGATGTTTCCCGATTTGTCGCTTTGGCCCGTCCGAGGGAGCCAGTGCCAGAGGTGACCGCACAGATGTGCCCGCACAGTATAACAGATCGGCAAAATCAGCCGCCCCCCATCACCCCGCCCCAC
>CALCHA010000269.1 GCA_937901265.1 uncultured Phycisphaerales bacterium | reverse complement strand
CAGCAACGCGGGAACCTGAAAGGGCCCCGGCAGTTCCAATCCGCGCGGCACGTGCTCCGTGAGCAGCGCCAGGTCCACTTTCATCTCCCCGAAACGCACCTGATTCGTATAGGTCGTCGGGGCCTTCCACTGCTCCCACGCCGCGCTCTGCCAGTCAATCAGCGCCGGATCAATCCCCGCGCCCGCCGCCAGGAGCACCCCCACCGCGCGCAGCCCCTCATCCCAGCGGGCCTTCAGCGCCGCCATCCCCGAAGCGTACTCCGCCTCAATCGCCGCCGCGGCCTGCTCATGCTGCCGTTGATCCTCCTGCCGCCCGGTGGCGAAGCGCGTCTCCAGCTCCTGCATCGCCGTCTCCCGCGCCTGCGTCAGTGCGCCCAGCGCCTGCTCCCGCTCCCGCTGCAACGCCTCACGCTGCGCCTTCACTTGCGCCGTCTGCTCCTCCAGCGTCCTGCGATGCTGCTCCGCGGCCTCCGCGAGTTGCGCCCGCCCCTTGTCCCGCGCCCCCTTCACATCAACATCCCGTTTCCGCTGCGCATCGCGGTTCTTCAGCTCCCGCGCCACCGCCGCCGTCTCCACGTCCGACCGCGCCGCCTTCGACGCAATCGATACCGACTGCGCCAGGCTGGTGTATAAATCCATCGCCCGTGCCGTCGCGCTGCGCCGCTTCGCCATCCGCACCAGCACGAAAATCAGCGACCCCAGAACAATCACCCCCAGCGTCGCGCCTCCCGCCGCCAGCGGCTTCGTCGCCGCGTCCGGCGTCAGAAACCAGCCCGCCGCGCCGCCGCCCGCCGCCAGCACAATAATCAGAAAAATCGGCAGTGCCCCCGACCCGAACCCCGCGCGCAACGCCGTCCGAAGCTCCTCCAGAAGCGCCGTCGCCTTCTCCTGATGCTCCTTCACCAGCGGCAGCGGCTCTTCGGCAATCTTCTGCCGCAGCGCCTCGTCGTTGGGCACATCCACCGTCGGCGGGTTGATCCGCTCGTGAATCAACGCCTCGTGCGCCTGCGTCTGCAGCGCGGTCAGCGATGCCAGCAGCGCCTGCAGATCCTTGTCCGCCTTGAGTTCCTCCGCGTCCAGCTTCATCCCGAAGTTGACAAGCCCGCTCTCCGCCTGCCACGCGTTCTGCTCCGCCGTCTTCTTGATGGCGTGATCCGTCTCCGACTTCTTCTTCGTCAGGCGACGCAGCGACTCTTCGCTTTCCGATTCCAGCGTCGCCAGACGCCCGTCGAGATCCCCGATCAGCGCCTCCTTCCGCTGGCTCATCGATTCCTTCAGTGCGCCCAGCTCCTGCGTCTGCTCCTCGCGGGCACCCTCAGTCCGCTTCCTGAACCCCGCGTCCTCCTTCGCCTGCGCCTCGGCATGTTCATGCTCCAACTGCTGCTCGCGCGCCGTACACTCCATCGACAGCTTCACGATCTGCTCCAGCGTCTCTCGCTGGGGATCGCGCGGCGCGGGCGCGGCGGGGGCGGCGGCTACGGTGGGAAGCGTCTGGGTCATGTGGCTGCTACTCGCAATCGGATTCAACTTTGTGGATCACCTGGTTCATCGAATCAAGCGCCCCAAGTGCCCCCCGAACATCGTTTTCCAGCTGAAAAAGATAGGTCTTCTCAAACTCCGCGCTTTGCGTGTCGTGCCACACCCCCTGTACATCATGCCACCGCGCGATCAGGTCCTTCATCGCCGTCGATAGCGTGCCTTTTCCGTCAACCAGCGACATTGCGGACCTCCTCATCGGGTGCCCTGGGGGCCTCGGACGCTTCCTCGACCACCGCTGGTGAATCCGCCGCAGGCGGGCTCACCCGCACCGCTTCCTCCGGCGGCCGCGAAAAGGACTCCCCGGCTCCCGCTGCCATCGTCGGTGCCCGCGACGACGGCACCTCGATCTGCGCGTACGCCTCCAGCGATCCCGCCAATTTATCCAGCAGCGCAATCCCCTTCGGGATGTCCGCGAAAATCGACGCGTGCAGACGCGCCACCCCGCCACGATATCCATCGGCTGCCTTTTCAAACTTCGGCAGCCACTTGCGGATCACCTCGACCTTCCGCTCCGCTTCCTCCACCGCCGCCACGCATTTGGCCAGGATCTTCTCCTCTTCCACCGCGCCCGGTGTCCGCCCCGTCGCGTCCTTGTACAGCTTCTTCTGCCGCACCGCGTCCTTCGCCTTGGCCACCGCTTCCACACGCTTCTTGCGCTGCCCCACCCAGTAACTCATCTGCTCCCCCTCCAGCCACCCGTGCGTCCGCGAAATTTCGCTCTCCGCCCCCGAAAGCACCTGGTCCGCCGCCCGCGCAAATTTCACCAGCGCCGCCCGAAACTGGCGGAACACTTCAAAGTCATCGACGTTCACCACTTCAGGCATAACTGATCACAGGCCTCACCAGACGCTCTGGACACGTTCATCCGCCGGAAATCCCCCGCCTCATCGCTGCCGAAGGTACTGCTCGATCGCCGCCGCCTTCTTGTTCAAAAATACCGCGTGGTCGCCCGCCGCATTCACAAACGTCCCCAGCGCCTTGGTCGTCTGGGCGAACGCCTCCGCGAACTTCGCGTGCTCCTGGTCGCGCCAGGTCGAATTCAGGTTGTTCATCTTCCCGTGCATCTGCCCCACCAGAGACTCCACTTCATCGGTGAAGCGCTTCAGGTCCAGGGCGAACCGCCGCAACTCTGCTGGATCAACATTGGCTTTGGACATGGTCGGGCTCCCAAGCGCTGACGCTTTGTTATAGCCGGTGGCGCAAGGCCCCACAAACGAATCCCCCCTCCCGCCACTCGCAAAAATCGCCCCCTCGGCGCCACGCCGCCCATCCACCCACGTTTCGCCCTTGCGGATCTTTTTCTTGCCCACCCCCCGGCCCAGCGATAAGCTGCCCCAACGACCCCTCACACCCCACCCGAAAGGACCCCTCTCATGGCCAAGTGGACCGCCCTGCACTACGACGTCTCCAAAACCCTCATGGCCGAGAAGCTCCAGCATGTGAAAATCGAGGGTCTCAACCTCTACCTCGTGATCGACCTCCCCGATCCCGTCTTCAAGCGGCTGGAACGCGATCCCGTGTGGATCCAGAAAATGACCGACAAGGCCAACGCCAAGGTGACCCCCATCATTGCCCGCCTGGTTGCCCGCGTGAAGCAGGCCGATCAAAAGGCCGCCCGCTTTGACCCCAAGGCGGCGCATCTTTTTTCCATGGATATCGACACCACCGCCCGCCACGAAATGGAACAAGCCGGCCACGACATGGCCGCCGAGGTCGATCGGCTTTTCGAAGACTACAAAAAAGGCCAGGACGGCCTCCGTGATTTCCGCATCAAGAGCGGCGCCAAAATCACCATGAACGGCGTCGCCATCGTCGGGGCCGTCGCCGTCACCGCCGCCACCCATGGTGCTCTCGCACCCGCCGGCATCGTCGCCATCGCACGCAGCGGCATCGTCATCACCCAGGAATGCGCCAAGCTCGCCACCACCGCTGACCAGATCGCCAGGTACATCCAGGGTGAACTCAAATTGCTCGGCGAATTCATGAGCAAAAACATGAAGGACGCCTCCACCATGAAAAAGGTCAAGCAGAGCGGCAAGGAAATCGGCCTGGGCGTCCTCAGCGGGCTCCTCGGCGTCGAAATCCCCAACCTCAAAAACTGCAAGGGCCACATCGAAGTGCACAAGGTCGACATCGCAAAGCTCGACCATGAAAGCCACGAACTCGCCAAAACCATCCACGGCGCCTACGACGAACAGGTCCGCTGGGAAGCCAAGGTCGACAAAGCCAAAGCCGAGCTCCTCCCCAAAAAACTCGAGAAAGCCCAATCCGGCGCCAAGGCCGCCGCCAAAATCCTGCACAACCTTCTCGAGGCCACCGTCAAGGTCAACCAGGGCGTCGAACGCGCCAACGCGCGCCAGATCGTCTTCGAAAAAGCCCTCAATGCCATGGCCACAGGCGTGCCCGACTGGGTCGGCTACGTGCAGACCGCCGTCACCCTCGGCGTCGACGTCGGCCTCGCCGTCGGCGGAGCATCCACCGCCATTGAACAGGGTCTCGCCGCCCTCATCGCCGTGGAGATCGATGTCGGGTCCGAACTCCTCGACCGCGCCTAAGCGCTCGACAACCCCGCCCCCACATCCGGCATCCTCCGCCGCGATCGCCCCGCGCTCACAGCGTCCCGCTCTCCACCTGCTCCCGGCTCACATCGCTCATCCCACGCACCGCCGCCGCATGAAAATCCGTCACATCCTTCAGCATGAACATCGGCACGCCCGCTTCATGCGGCGCGCGAATGTTGAAAAAGTCCGCCCCCTGCACATCCTCCAGCCAGAACGGCGGCCGCATGTCCTTCGCTTCGCACGTCGAATCGATGTTCGTCAGCGAAATCCCCTTCACGTGCCGAATGAAAAAGGCCGACGACGGCATTACCCCGAACATCCCCGGCTCGGGATACATGAACTCATTCTCCGGCGGCACCACCTTTTCGATCCCCGCCGGCGCACCGCCCGGCCAGATCAGCCGCACGTTGCTGATGTGCACATCCTCAATCTCATGCCCCGGTATCCCCACGATCTCGCAGGCATACTGCGCCGCCCGATTCTGCGCCACCACGTCCGAAATGCTCACATGCCGGATCGCTCCCACCGCCGTCGCCTTCGACGCCTCCGTCGCCGGCATCCGCCGCCGGTCGCCCAGGCGGATGAAGATCGGCAGGCTCCCGCACTCCCGCATTGTGATGTTGCTGATCGCCACGTTGTCGATCACCGCCCCATCCACCGCCTCCAGCGCCAGCCCCTGGCAGCGATCAAACACGCAGTTCGAAATCGTGATGTTCTTGAACCCCCCGTTCGATTCCGTCCCGAACTTGATCCGCCCCGTGCCCGGCGCACGCTCGACATAAGTCGCATCCAGCATCGAGCCCACCTCCCACCCCCCGCTCACCAGGCAGTTCGTGATCGTGATGTTTTCGCACGCCCGCGCAAAGCCCAGCCCCCACGACGACTTCAAACAAATCCCATCATCCGCCGGCGAATTCACCGCACAGTTCGATATCCGCACATTGCGGCAGCCGTCGATGTCGAACCCGTCGCGATTCGTGTCGATGTGCAGATCGTCGATCGTCAGGTTGTCCACGCCCGTCGCCAGAAGCGCGAAATGGCCGCCACGCAGCACGGAAAAGTTCGACAGCGTCACGTTCTTGCACAGCTTCAGCGCGATCGACTTGTTCCCCGCACCCGGCGCCTGTCCGCCATTGTCACGGTTGGGCTGCGAGAGGTCTGTCGTAAACTGCGTGTTCGGCCGCCCCCCGCGTCCGCCTCGCCCGCCCCCCTCTG
>CALCHA010000268.1 GCA_937901265.1 uncultured Phycisphaerales bacterium | reverse complement strand
GGCGAAAAAGGCCGTGGTGCGCTGCCTGTTCGTGTTGGCGTGTGCGGTTGTATTCCAACGCGTTCAACATCGTCAGGGCCGCGCCGCGCGACATATCTCGGAATTGGGCTGGCCGTTAGTGGACGCCCTGGTAGCCGGCACGATCATGGCCAACCTGGGCGGTCACCTACAAGGGGCGATTTGTGGCGGCGGTAGCGGAGGGGGTGCGGGTGATGTTTCGCGCGGGAGCCAAACAGGTGATCCTGCCGACGGCGGAGGACGTGCTCGGGGTGGGACGACGAAGTTTGCGCCAGGGAGCGGTGCTCACCCGGATCGAGCAGGCGGCGCTGGTGGAGAAAAATCTGCGCTTTATCCCCGGCGAAACCGTCGTCACCAGCGCCCACCTGCAGGGATCCGCCAAGATGGGCTCCAACCCCGCCAACAGCGTGGTCTCGCCGGAGTTGCGCGTGTGGGGCTGTGCCAACGTGTGGGTGATGGACAGCAGCGTGTTCCCGACGTCGATCGGCGCGAACCCGATGCAGAGCGTGTACACGCTGGCAAAGGTGTTCGCGGACCGGTGGGAACAGGCGGGGCGCTGATGGGAAGGGGGGGCGTGCCCGCTGGAATGGGGAGAGGCCCTCGCATACCATCGGCCACAATGTCCCAACCCGCTTTGCTACCCGTGTCCCGCCCCTGGTGTGTCCGCCCATGGTGTGTCCGTCTTGCCGTCGGCCTGGTCCTGCTGGGCCTGATTTCCAATGCCCTGTATCTCTGGCACAACTGCCCGCTGAATTTGTCGGAGGACGAGTCGCACTACTGGGAGTGGGCGCGGCATTTGGATTATGGGTATTACTCCAAGCCGCCGGGGATCGCCTGGACGATTGCCGCGGCGTTGCGCGTGGGGAGGCTGCTGCACCTGACGGGCGACGGCAGCGGGGCGGCGCTGATGCCGGTGGTGCGGATGCCGGCGATCCTGTTTGGCTGTCTGTCGGGGCTGCTGTCGCTGTTTTTGGCGCGGCGCATGTTCCGCGACGACCGGGCGGCGCTGGCGGTGATCGCGCTCTCGGCGGCGGTGCCAATGTTCGCGGTGGGGAGCCTGCTGATCACCATCGATTCGCCGATGTATCTGTGCTGGGCGGCGACGGTGTACTGCCTGTGGCGGGCGGTGGAAGCGCCGGGACCGCGATGGATGTACCTGGCGGGGCTGGCGTGTGCGGCAGGGATGTTGTTCAAGCCGGTGCTGATCGCCCTGCCGCTGTGCGCGCTGGTGGGGGCCTGGGGGGATCCGGCGATGCGGCGGGCGTTCAAGAGCTGGCACAGCGCCGGAGCGATCGGGCTGGTGCTGCTGTCGCAGGTGCCCTTCGTGGTGTGGAACGCGCGGCATGGGTGGGTGACCTTCAAGCACATCGGATCGCAGGGCGGACTCGTGGGGCCCGGCGAGGCGCACAAGAGCTGGCTGGCGCCGCTGCAGCGCATGGTCTCGTTTCTCGGCGGGCAGGCAGGCGGCATGGGGGGGCTGCTGTTTGTGCTGCTGGTGATCGCGGTGGTGCTGGCATGGCGCTGGCAGCGGCGAGCGGCGGAGAGCGAGGCGCTCCGCTGGCGCTTTCTGCTGGCCTTCTCGGTGCCACTGTGGGGGTTCTACTGCGTGATGAACCTCTGGAAAGGCACGGAAGTGAACTGGCCGGCGGCGAGCTATTTCGCGGGGATGGTGCTGCTGGCGGGGGTGGTGGTGCGGCAATGGCCGACGCATCGCGGCTGGCGGCGCTGGACGATCGCCACGGTGGTGTGGGGCTTTCTGCTGACGATGGCGGCGCTGAACCTGCAGCGGGCCTATCCATTTGTGGCGCGCAAGCTTGCACCGCTTGCGGGCACGCCGGACTACGACAAGAGCCGCTGGTTTCCCGGAAAATGGGATCCGGCCTCCAAGAAGCTGCGTGGCCTGGCGGAGCGCGGGGGCGTCGTCGGCAGCGAGGCCGCGGCCTTTGAACTGGCGGCGGGGCAGCCACCGCTGATCGTCAGCGGGCGCTACGACCTCAGCAGCTCCCTTGCCTTCTACCTGCCGGGGCATCCCTTTGTGTATTGCGTGATGTCGCAGGTGGGCGGGCGGCGCAGCCAGTATGACCTCTGGCCGGGGCTCAACGAGCGCTCCGCCGACGGGCGGCTGGTGAACGCCGGCAAGCCGGTGCTGCTGGTGGGAAACTTCGACCAGGCCGCATTCGAGCAGGTGATTCGCCCCGCCTTTGCCCGGATTGATCCGCCGGTGGTGGGGCAGATCGTGGTCGATGGGGTGCTGCTGCGGACGGTCACGATGCGGCGGGCGTGGGGCTTCCGCGGGTTGGCGGGGACGCAGGGGGATGTTTACTAACCAGCGGGAGTGGGGGTAGAGTGAGGCCATGAAGATCGCGTGGATGATTGCACAGGTCGAGGGGGGTGCTCCGCGGGGCCTGACGCCGCAGGACCGTTCGAAGCTGCTGGTCGCGCTGGCCGTCCTGCTGGGGCTGGTGATCGTGGGCGGGGTCATCATCCTGATGGTGCGGCGGCGGCTGCACGGGGAAAAAGAGGATGACTCCGGCGGCGGGGTAAACACCGGATTTTCGCTGGCGGACCTGCGAGAGATGGTGAAGCGCGGGGAGCTGACGCAGGAAGAATATGATCGGACCAAGGCGCGGATCGTCGCCAAGGTGCGCAGTGCCGCCGACAAACCCAAGAGGCCCCCCACCGTGCAGTGAAGGGGCGGGGGAAACGGCGTAGAGCCAAAAGGAATTCTGATGCTTCGCGTTCCCTGCTCCAAGCTTCACGACACGTTTGAGGCCATCCTGCGGGCGGCGGGGATGGGGGCGGCCAATGCCACCCTGTGCGCCGCGCTGTTCACCGACGCGACGAGCGACGGCGTGCCCTCGCACGGCGTCAACCGCTTTCCGGCGTTCGTGAAATCCATTCTCTCGGGGCAGGTGTCGCCCGACGCGACGCCGACGCTGGCGAGCGGATTCGCGGCGCTGGAGCGCTATCACGGCAACAGCGGTCCGGGGCCGACCAACGCCCATTTTGCGATGGCCCGAGCCTGCACGCTGGCGGGGCAATTCGGGATCGGGTGCGTGGCGCTGGGCTTTACCAACCACTGGATGCGCGCCGGCAATTATGGTTGGCAGGCGGCGGAACGGGGCTGCATCGGCATCTGCTTCACCAACGGCACGCCGGTGATGGCCCCGCAGGGAGCGCATGTCGCCAAGCTGGGCAACAACCCGCTGGTCATCGCCGTGCCGCGGCCCGACGGAAGGCATGTCGTGCTCGACACCGCCCTGTCGCAGTATTCCTGGGGGCGACTGAAAATCCTCCGCGCCGCGGGCAAGCAGGCGGATCTGCCGGCGGGCTACACGCAGGAGGGAGCCCTCTCGAACGATCCCGACGCGGTGCTGCGTTCGGGTGCCACGCTCCCCATCGGCCACTGGAAAGGGGCGGGCATCGCGCTGCTGTTCGACCTTGTCGCCGCCTCGCTGGCCAACGGGCTGGCCTCCTGGCAGGTGGCGCGGGAGCCCTTCGATCATCTGATTTCCCAGACCTTCATCGCCCTCGATCCGCGGCCGCTGGGGAGCGACCCGGAGGCCGCCGACGCCATTGTGGCGGGCATCCTGGCGGACCTGCATGGCACCCCCCCCACCCGGCCGGGCGAGCCGCTGCTGCACCCGGGGGAGCGCACGCTGGCCGCGCGCGAGGAAAGCCTGCGGCTGGGAGCGCCGGTGGAGGAGGCGATCTGGGCGCAAGTACTGGCGCTGCCGGGCGGCAACGGCGGCGCGGACTAGGGAAGGGCGGCTCAGACAAAGTTGTGGCCGGCGATCTCCCGGGCGCGGGCCCCGATTTTCTCGGCGGACTTGCCCAGCTCGCGGAAGTCGCCGACGTCATCGAAGGCCCCGATCAGGTCGACAATCAGCGGCACGAGCTGTTTGCAGGTGTTCTGAATCACGCCCAATTGCTTTTGCGCCGCCTGCGTGAGCCCGACCCGCCCGATGTGGCGGCGGGTGTCGGCATCGATGATTTCGCGGTTGGCGGCGGCGTAGATTTTTTCATTCTCATCCGCATCCTTCTGCAGTTCGTCGTGCAGCAGCTTGGCGGCGCGCTGGGCGAGGCCCTTGCGGGCGCTTTGCACCTCGTCGGAGTTGCCGGTGGACATGTAGTCCGCGGCGCGGGCGACCACCAGCGATCGCCCGGCATCGATGATGGCCGGCAGGCCGGCGCTTTGGGCTCCGGCGACAGCGCGGGCCATGGCGGCCTTTTCATCGGCCCAGAGAGCGTCGAAGGCGGCCTTGCGATCGCGGAAATCCATCATCGGCACCGGCTTTTTGGTTTCCACCGAGAGGTACTGGCCGTTCACGCTGCGCCGCAAGATCGCCGCCAGCGCGATGGCGCTGCTGGGAATGCGGTCCTCCCCCACCCCTTTGGCGGCGGCCTCGAGCGCGGTCAGCGCTCGCTGGCGGTCCTTCATCTGAATGAGGCACTCCGCACGGAGCATGAGCATCTCGTAGCGATCGATACCCGCGGCCGCCGCGCCGGTGAGGGCCAGCGTGCGGTCGAGGCCCGAGAGCGTGTCGGCATAGAGGCCGGCGTCGAGAAAATTGAGGATTTCATCATGCGTGGCGATGGACCCGCGGGGCCCGGCGGTGGAGGCCTTCACGGGCGGAGCGACCAGCAGCAGCTTCTCGCCCTGCTTGTACGTGTGGTTGAAGGCAACGCCGTTGAGCTTGTAAGCGAGCGTGAGGGTGGAGGGGTCTTTGGACGCGGCATCCCCGAGGAGCGTCGTGGTGAGGGTCTGGTCGAGGACCCCCTCGGCGATCAGGCCGCGGAGCTTGTTGGCGACATCCGCCGCCGCGCTGCCGTGGCCCCACTTTGCCTGGAGGATCTCAAGACGGCCGGGGATCAGAAGATCGCCGCGTTCGCTGGCGGTGAGCGGTTTTTCTTTGACGGCGATTTCGAGCACGGCATGCGGCGCATCGAAGCCGGCCCAGAGGGTGTGCGGCTCCGCGCTGCCGACGGCCTTGCCGAAACCCCACCCGCCAAGGCCCTGGTCGGGCGACTCCTTGCTGCTCCAGAGCAGCAGGTCACCGGGTTTGTCGGCGGTGCGCACGATGTCCGCCAGCCCGAGGAATTTTTCGCTTTTGCCTGCTTGGCTCCAGCTCTGCTCGCCGCCGCACCAAAGGAGGCTGCCGTCGATCTTGACGACGCTGGTGAGGTCTTTGCGGTTCAGCGGGGCGATGACGGTCTCGCCGCTGTCCATGCGCTTGATGCGGACATACAGGACGCTGGCGGGTGCCTCGTTCATGGTGCCGGCAAAGCCCTTGGCGAGGTCGGGATTGCCCGCGTCGCTGTTCCAGAGGCCGGGGGCATCGTTGCGGAAGAGGACCATCCAGCCGGCGGCATCAACTTTCGGGGGCGCGGCGACCGCTTTGGGCCGGGGACCGGTGCCCTCGGCGATGGCGACGCCCGCCCTGAGCGGCGGCGCGATGATCTGCAGCGTGCGGCCCTCGGCGACGCGCTGCTCCATCGCCTTGCCGTTGACGGTTGCGGAGACCGTCAGCGTGCGTCCCTTGCTCCCGCCGCCCTCGCCCAGGATGGCGCTGTCCGCGACGAAGCGCAGGCGGCCGGCAATCGCTTTGGCCTTGACGATATCGAGGACGTCGGCGGTGGCGGCGCCCTTGCCCCAGGTGGCGGCGGTGACCACCACCTCGCCGGGGGTGAGGAGGTCTTTCTTTTCAATGGTGGAGAGCTCACCAGCCTTGACGGCGATTTCGATCGCGGTGCGCGCGATGGGCTGCCCGCCCCAGGTCATGCTCTGGGCGCCGCCGACCACTTTGCCGATGCCCCACCCGCCATAGCCCGTTTCGATGGAGGTGCTGGAGGTCTTCCAGACGTAGGGCTCGCCCTTGGCCGCCAGCATGCCGTAGGCACCGATGCCCAGGAGGCGGTGGGTGCCGGCGGCATCCTCCCAGGTCTGCTTGCCGGTTTGCAGGAGCAGATTGGCGGGAATGACGGCGCTGTTGAGGAGGGCGTCGCGGGTGGCCTGAACGATGATCACCTCGCCGGTGTCCATGCGCTTCATCCGCAGGAACTGGATCTCGCCGGGCAGGCGGGCGAGGGCGGCGGCATAGCCGGTGGCCTGGAGGCGGGTGCCTGCGTCGGAATTCCACAGGTCGGGGTTGTCAGCGCGGAAGAGGACGATCCACCCCTGGCTGTCGGGCTGGAGTGCGGGCCCGGCGGGCCGGGTGGCCGGGAGGGAGGTCTGGGCGCGTGCGAGAGTCACCGCCAGCAATGGCAGGAACAGGGCAATGAGCGCGCGTGACCGCATGGCGATTCTCCAGAACCCGTATTGTTACCCAGGGGGGCGAAGCCCATTGTACAGCGGAACCGGTTAAGTAGCGCAGGGTAATCAGCAGGCCTTTGAGAGGCCCTCCACGATTGCGAATGAGCAGGGATTCGCGCTTACATTGTGTGGCCATTCCGACTACAATCATCGGAATCAGGATTGTGGACTGCGTACATGGAATGAGTACCGAATGATCAGGTTGCTTGACTCGATCAACTCCCCCGCCGCCCTCAAAAAGCTCCCGCTCGATCAGCGTTTGACCCTCGCGCAGGAATGCCGCGAGGTGATTATG
>CALCHA010000267.1 GCA_937901265.1 uncultured Phycisphaerales bacterium | reverse complement strand
TGAAGATGCGGCGCTGCTGCAGGCCTTTGGCCAGACGGGGCGGGCGCTGTTCGCAGCCTCGGCGCTGGTGGAGGAGGAGATTTGTCGGCAGAATGCGGTCAAGGTCGTGGGGCGGCTCGATGGGGTTCGCGAGCGTTTTTACGCCATCAGCCCCGAGCGCAAGCTGAAGCACCCGGCGGTCGTGGCGATCTGCACGGCGGCCCGGGAGGATTTCTTCCGGTGAAGGAGGGTTATAATGGCGGGATAAAAGACCGGCGCTGCCGCGCATTTCGCTCAGGAGATTTGGATGTCCGCCCTCGATGCTTTTCTCGCCCGCATGGCCGACGCCTACCACCTCGGGATGGCCAACGCCGTGCTCAACTGGGACCAGCGCACCTACATGCCGCACGGCGGCGCGGAGGCGCGTTCGCGGCAGCTCGGCACGCTGGCGAAGCTGGAGCATGAGCTGGTGGTGAGCACGCAGACGCAGGACCTTCTTGCGGCAGCGGAAGAGGCGCGCGGCGAGCATGCGGAGGATTCGGCACAGCGGGCGATGCTTCGCGTCGCCCGGCGCGGCATGGACAAGGCCGCCAGGGTGCCCACCGATCTGGTGGTGCGGATGACCGAGACCTGTGCGTTGGGCGA
The DNA here is from genome assembly GCA_937901265.1 of uncultured Phycisphaerales bacterium. Lineage (GTDB taxonomy): Bacteria > Planctomycetota > Phycisphaerae > WQYP01 > WQYP01 > CALCHA01. Next base: position 8,826 of record CALCHA010000267.1, on the reverse strand, counting down.
AGAGGCCTGGGCGGGAGCGCGGGCGGATGATGACTACGCGCGGTTTGCCCCCTGGCTGGAAAAGATCATCGCCCTGAAGAAGGAATATGCCGCGGCGGTGATGCCGGGCGTGCCGATTTACGATGCGCTGCTGGATGATTACGAAGAGGGGATGACGGCCGCCGCGCTGGATCCGCTTTTTGCGGAGCTGAAACGCGAAACGGTGCCTTTGGTGGCCGCCATCCAAACCGTCTCGGACCGGGTTTCGGATGAGCTGCTCACGCGCGACTACGACGAGGGGGCGCAACAGGAATTCGGGCGCAAAATTCTCACCGCCTGCGGCTTTCCCTGGGACCGCGGCCGGCTCGATGCCTCCGTCCACCCCTTCTGCACCAACTTCTCCCCCAACGATGTCCGCATCACCACGCGCTATGAACGCAACTGGATGCCCGGCTCGCTTTTCGGCTGCCTCCACGAGATGGGGCACGCCTTTTATGAGCTCAACATCGATCCCGCCTACGAAGCCACGCCCCTCGGCGGCGGCGTCTCGCTGGGGATCCACGAAAGCCAGTCGCGCCTCTGGGAAAACATGGTGGGTCGCAGCGGCGAATTCTGGGAGCGTTACTATCCCGAGGCACAGGCGGCCTTTCCGCGGCAATTGGGCAGCGTGCCGCGCGACCTGTTCTACAAGGCCATCAACAAGGTCAGCCCGTCGTTTATCCGCGTGGAGGCGGATGAAGTCACGTACAACCTGCACATCATTTTGCGGTACGAGATGGAACAGGACCTGCTCAACGGGCGGCTGTCGGTGAAAGACGCCCCCGGCGCGTGGCGGCAGAAGATGCGCGAGTCGCTGGGTATCGAGCCGCCGACGAATCGCGAAGGCATTCTGCAGGATGTGCACTGGTCGGGCGGGGGCATGGGGTATTTTCCGACCTACACGCTGGGGAACATTTTGTCCGCGCAGTTTTTCGAAGCGGCGCTCGCGGCGGTGCCCACGATCAGGACGGACCTTCGTGCCGGGCGTTTCAGTGCGTTGTATGAGTGGTTGCGCGTGAACGTGCATCAGCATGGCCGGCGTTACACGCCCGACGAGCTGGTGCAGCGTGCCACCGGCAAGCCGATGACGCTGGCGCCCTACGTCGGCTACTTGCAGAGCAAGTTCAAACGGGTCTATGGCCTGTGAGGGCTATTGCAGGATCTCGGGCTTGATGTCGAGATCGTCCCAGTCGGGCGTCTCGAACACCGCGGGATTGATTTTCCGGGGCACGGAGACGTCGTTGAAGTTCATCTCGATGCTCGATTTCGCGGCGGGGTAGTCGAGGATGACGTGGTGCGGCATGAGCGGGGATTCGCCATCTGGGGGGGCGTCCCCGGGATTGTCGAAATCGACGGGCCGATAGGTGTCGAGCCGGGCGTGGACCAGCGGCTGGCCATCGGGCTGAAAGAGCGTCACATCGGTGGGTTGGCCCGAGGCGCGGTCGATGAGGATTTCGCGTTCCAGAATGGGGGTGGGCGGCTGGCTGCCGCCGGAGGGCGTGAGGCGGCGGAACTGCAGACGATTTGCTTTGCGATCGGGCGTGCAGTCGAGCGTGATCTTCACCGAGGGATCGGGCTCGATGAGCGTGATCGCGAGGACGTCGAGCACGCGATCGGCGCGGAGAATGGTGGATTGCGCCGCTCCATCCGCGGAAAGTCGTTTGACGTCGCCGGTCCAGGCGTGGTTGCCGTTGGGATGAAGGATGCACCACCAGGTCTTATCGTTTTTGCCGGCCTGCAGGATTTCCTGTCCGGAGATGCGGCCGTAAAAAACGACATCGGCGGTGGGGGGATGAGCGTCGAAGTGCTGCTGAACCCAGAGGCGGCCATCGACGTTGTCCTTGTGCGGCTTTCGATCGTCGTCGAGGTAGCGTACGGTCACGCCGCCCATGGGCGCCTGTGCGGTGAGCAAGGGCATCTTGCGTGCGCGGATGTTGAGCCGCTGGATTTGCTCGTCGGAAGTGTCGGCGGCGGGGAGGGCCTTCGTTCCTCGCTTGACGACCTGACCGTTTCGCGGACCATGGTCGACACAGGCGGCGAGCAGCACCAGGGGAATCGCAAGGGCGGCGAGGTGAAAAGTGCGCGGCATGGGGGAGCGTCCTTGCGTGTGCGGTCATCGTCAGCACTACGTTGCCGCAAGGCGGGTGGGATTGCGGCAGGCCATCAGTAGACGACCGCGACCGCATCCTCAATGGTCTGAACGACCTGTTGCATGGAGAAGGGCTTTTTCAGGAAGCCGTCGAAGCCTTCGCGCATCAACCCCTGGCCCTCATCTTCGGTGAGGTGGCCGGACATGGCGACGACCTTGGTCATCTGGAGGTCGGGGTTCATGCGGATCGCCTTGCAGACGTCGCGTCCATTGACGTCGCCGAGGTTGATGTCGAGGAGGATCACATGGGGCTTGACCTTCTCGGCATTGAGGCCGGCCTGGAAGCCGGTGTTGGCGGTGTGCACGTCGTAGGTGGGATGCTCGCCGAGGAGATCGCGGAGCATGTCGACGATTTCCGATTCATCATCGACGATGAGGACGCGGGTCTTGGTGAAGTGGAGCATGCCGTCGAGGGGCATATTGTTTTGTCGCATGAAGCGCATGAGCTGGGAGACAGGGATGCGGCGGTCTTTGGAGCCGGGGATGCGGTAGCCGTGCAGCTGGCCGGAGTCGAACCATTTGGTCACGGTTCGCGGGGCGACCTTGCAAATGCGTGCCACTTCGCCGGTGGTCAGAACATCTTTGTTGCGTGCCATATTCTCTCTCGCCTCCTCGCGGGCCCAAACCACCGGTGTCGATCCTCGTCCTCCCCTTCATCGGTCAGCGGCCGGAGGAGGTTGAGCAATAAATGCGGGCTCTGCGGGGCTGGAAAGAGGGAAGGGAGGGTGGGGAAAAGGAGCGGAATCCTCGAAGAAGTGAGAGCTGCGTGTCGCAAAACGGAAAGTGGTGGTGGGGGGTCGGCAACAATTTTCGTGAAAAGAGGGGAGGGGGATCAGGGGAATAAAGCTTCCCGCCCTTCCCAATTTATCCATTTTAACTACAACCGGATCGTTGGGGGGCGGTTCTCACGGAAGTTGCCATTCCAACGAATCCTATCAAATTTGTAGGAAAAAAGCTCGAACTGACTTGTAATGGTGCGGCAAAACGCTACAGTGGATGGTTCGTCTGTCATCTATTGCCGCACTAGGAATTTGCGCTGGGAGCCTCTAATGTCCGCCGAAACCGGAACCGTGGAAGTGGGTGGGAAAAAGCTGAACAAGGTCGAAGCCATCAAGGTGACCAAGGATGGTCTGGAGGTGTGGGACGACATTTTCAGGTTCGCGACCGCCGACGTTCCGCCGCTTCCCGAGGACAAGGCCGCGGCTTTTCTCGCTTCGGGCGGGCGGCCCGACGAGCTCGTGGCGGCGGCGCGGCAGGCGGTGATCCCGGAAGATGAGTTTGTGCGGATGCGCTGGTTCGGCATGTACCAGCAGCTTCCCAACAACGGGCACTTCATGGTCCGCATACGGATCCCCAACGGGTTTCTCACGCCCGCCCAGCTCCATGAAGTGGCGGCGATCACGCGCGATCACTCCCGGGGGTTTGCCGACATCACCACCCGGCAGTGCTTCCAGCTTCACTGGAACACGATCACGGCCTTCGCGGACATTCTGCCGCGGCTCGAGAAAGTGGGCCTGGCCAGCAAGTTTGCCTGCGGCGACACCCCGCGCAACGTCGTCGGCTGCCCCATGACCGGCCTGCTGGCTGCCGAAATCGTGGATGCCACGCCGGCGGTTGAAAAAATCAACAAGATGTTCCTGGACGGGAACAAGGAATTTTCCAATTTCCCACGGAAGTTCAAGACGTCGCTGGCGGGCTGCCACCTGCATTGCCACCAGCCGCAGATCAACGACATCGGTGCCTTCGGCGTGGTGCGGACCAACCCGGCGACGGGGGTCAAAGAATCGGGCTATGGGATCATCGTGGGCGGCGGTCTTTCGACGACGCCGCACTTTGGCCAGAGCCTTCGCGTGTTCGTGACCGAGGAGCAACTGCCCGCGGTGGCGCGTGGCGTCGCGCATATTTTCCGTGACCATGGTTACCGGGAAAAGCGGAACCGCGCCCGGCTCAAGTTCCTGGTCGCGGACTGGGGCTGGGAGAAGTTCCGCACCGTGCTGGAAGAGACGATCGGCTTCACGCTGGAGCACGATGACTCGATCACCGGCCCGGTGCATGCACCGCACACCGATCACATGGGCACGGGCCCGCAAAAGCAGCCGGGCCTCAATTATGTGGGCATTCCGATTGAGCGTGGCCGCATCCTGAGCGAGCAGATGGACCTCGTGGCGACGCTTGCCGAGCAGTACGCCGCGCCGGGCAAGGGGCAGATTCGCCTGTCCAACAAGCAGAATCTCATCCTGGCCAACATTCCCACCGAGAACCTTGATGCGCTGGTCAAAGCGCTGACCGATGGCGGCCTGACGCCCCACGCGTCGCTGTGGCGCTCCACCCTGATTTCCTGCACGGGGACGCAGTTTTGCAACCTGGCGATCGTGGAGACCAAGCAGCGGGCGCAGCGGATTTTGAAGTTCCTCGAAGAGGAATGCGAAATCGATTCGCCGATCTTTCTCTCGGTCACCGGATGCCCGAACTCCTGCGCCCAGTACCAGATTGCCGACATTGGCCTCATGGGCGTCGTTTGCAACTTCCGGGGCGTCCGCAGGACGAACCCGTACCAGATCCTGCTCGGCGGGGCGCTGGGTGCGGACCCGAAGTTCGCGACGCTGACGGTCAAGAAGGTCCCGGCAGAATTCATTCAGAAGTCCATCAAGCAGCTCGTGGATGCGTATAAAGCCGAGCGGCTGGATGGCGATGAAACGTTCCGCCAGTTCCTGGGGCGGCATACGCCCGCGCAACTGACGACGTGGCTGACGATCCCCGAGATGGCGGAAGTGAAGTAAACGAAGTCGCCGGCGGGCGGGGTCGTTTTCTCCTGCCCGCGGCAGGCTCGTTGTCCATGCACCTGTCCGAGAACGCCATGGTCGTGCCGGAGAATCAACAGCCCCTGCTCGAGGCCTGGTTCGACGGCGTGTGCGAGCCGGTGAATCCCGGGGGCCACGCTGCGTATGGTGCGGTGGTCCTGCGCGGGGGCAAAGAACTGCTTCGTGAGGGGGGCTACGTCGGCCACGGGGAGGGCATGTCGAACAATGTGGCCGAATATGCGGGCGTTCTGCGCGTGCTCGAATTCCTCGCGACCCTCGACGGGCCGGCGCTCATCCGCGGCGATTCGAAACTCGTCATCTCGCAGCTCACCGGCGAATGGAAAGCGAAGAAGGGGCTCTACCTTGACCGGTACCGCCAAGCCGTTGCCCTCGTGGCCCGCCTCGGTTCGCGGGTCCGGCTGGAGTGGGTCGGCCGCGATCAGAATTCCCTGTGCGACGACCTCTCCAAACAAGTCCTCCGCGACCGCGGCATCCGCTTCCGCATTCAGCGCGAGTGACCGCCGCATCTTGGTATAATCCAGCCGAGGTGTGTGTATGACCATGATCGATCAGCAGGTTCATCGATTCACGCGCGATGAATACACGCGGATGGCCAACGCTGGCTTGTTCAACGGCCAGCGCGTCGAACTCCTTGCCGGGGAAGTTCTGGATATGCCGCCACAAAATGAACCTCATGTGGAGTCTGTCAGCGCCATCGGCCGGTTCCTTATTGGTCACCTTGGCAAAGAGTGGCAAGTTCGCATGCAGGCGCCCCTCGCGGTGGCAGAGGATTCGGCCCCGGAACCTGATTTTGGTGTAGTACCCACCGCGCCGCCTCGCGCGAACGCCCCCACCTCGGCGGTCCTGGCGATCGAAGTGGCCGACAGTTCCATAGCGCGCGACCGTCGCAAGGCGGGTTTCTATGCAGGCGCCGGCATCCCGGAATATTGGATCGTCCATGTCGCGGCTCGTCGCATCATCCAACACACCGGTCCCCGGGTTGATCCGCGTCAGGAAGGCGGTGGCCGCTACCAGACGATCACCACGCTGACGCCCACTCAATTCCTGCGATGCACGACGCTCCCCCTGCCGGCGGTGAAGGTCGCGAGCCTCCTGAAAGAGTGACCCCTACACCACCCGCCCCTTCGTCCCCAGCAGCGTCGGCGTCAGCGTCAGCGGATTGATGCCATACACCGCGAACGTATAGGTCCCCGGCAACAGCTTTGGCAGCGTGATCGCATAGTTGTGCGCGCTGTCCGCCGTGGCCAGCACGGCTGCCGCGCCGTTGATCGTCAGCAGCACTTGCGCCGGCGTCGACGGACTCCCGGGCAACAGCACCGTCCCTCCCGCCGCCGCCGACGTCAGACTCGCAAACGTCCCCGTCGCCGCCGGATCCCCCACGACGCGCGATCCCAACAAGACCGCGGTTCCCCCCGGCGCTCCGATCATGTACACCTCCACCCGATGCGGCCCCGCCGCCAGCGTCAACGTCTGATCAAATCCAAAACTTGGCCCATGCAGCGTCGGCGTCAGATCATCCCGCCGCACCGCAGACGTGAAGGGCACCCCCGCCAGGCCATCCACATCGATCCGCACCTGGATCGGCGCATAGGGCGTCGACGGATCATAGGCCCAGCCCGCCACACGCCCGTTCGTCAACACATCGACGTGCCCAAACGGCAAGCGATTCCCCGCCGGATCCGCCACCCCCATCGACTTCGTCCCCAGCAGCAGCAAATTCTTCGTCGCCGGGTCCACCGCCCATACGCTTACCGTGTGAGCCCCCGCCGGCAGCTGCGGCAGCGTCACCGCAAATCCATGATTCGTTGACCCCAGAACCGTCTGCAGATCGCCGCGCGTCACGTCGGCCGTCGCCAGGGTCGGCGCTCCGCCATCGAGCTGGTAACGAATCTGGATGGCGGTACTGCCGGCATTGCCGTCAAACGCCCACCCCGCCAGCAGGTTGCCGTTGAACAGATCGAGGCTTCCGCGGGGCGGCATGTTGGTGTTGATTTCGGTCGAAGCGATGTAGGTGAGGGCATTGCTGGTGGTGTCGCGGGCAAAGAGGTCGACGCGGTGAAAGCCCAGCGACAGACTCGTTGGAAGGGTGAAGGAGAACCCATGATTGGCCGAGCCGAAGGCCTGTGCAAGATCAGTCCGAGCGATGTTGGCGGCGGGCATGGCGGCGGGGGTTCCATCGATATCGATGCGCAAGTTCACCGCGGTGGAGAGGGTGTCCGGATCGATGACCCAGCCGGCAAGCGTGGTGGCGGTGGCGGTTTCGATTCGTCCCACCGGCGGCCGCGGACCCACCAGCGTACCCGAGCCGATCAACGTCGGGGGGAACGTCCCGCTGGGCCCTGCGATGTCGATGGCGTAGAGCTGGATGAGGTGGGTTCCCGCGCCCAAGCCATCGAGCGTGCCCGAGGAGAAGGAGAACGCGTGGCCGGCGGAACCGAAGGCGGTGGCCAGATCCGCGCGCGGGGTGGCGGCCGTGGTGGCGGCGAAGAACGTTCCATCCACCAGCATCGCCACCGCCACCGGCTGAATCCCCCCGTTGTAATCAAAGGCCCAGCCGGAGACACCCGCACGGGAGATCGCATCGACGTGGCCGATCGGGGCGCGATCACCGACCAGGACCTGCAGGGCGCCGGAAGCGCTCAGGCGCCGGCCGCTGATGGTTTTTCCCGCCAGAAACGCGTCCGGGGTAGCGCCGGCAACAATCGCATTTTGAATCTGCTGCAGCGTCGCGCCCGGCACATAGGCCTTGAGCAGTGCCGCTGTTCCCGAAACCATGGGGCCCGCGAAGCTGGTTCCGGAGAACATTCCATAGCCTCCGCCGCGGACGGTCGTCAGGATGTCGACGCCCGGTGCCCCCAGGGCCACGCTGTTCGCCCCATAGTTGGAGAAGGAGGCGAGTTGGTCCTGATTGTCGGTCGCGGCGACGAGCATCATGTTGCTGGGGAGGAAGCCGCTGGGGATCAGGCCGTCAAAATTCATCGAGGAATTGCCGGCCGCGGAGACGTAAAGGATGCCGTAGTTGGCGGTGGTGCCGATGGCGGCGAGGTCGGAGAAAGAGGGGATGCCGAAGGAGATGTAGGAGGCGTTGATGGCGACGATGTTGACGCCGCGAGCTTTGAGAGCTTCGACGTAGGAAATCCCCGCCTGGAGTGCCGCGGAGGAAACCCCGGTGTCCGTGCCCACCTTTACGGGGAGAATCGTGACATGCCAGTTGGTGCCAGTGATGCCCTGGCCATTGTTCCCTTGGGCGGCGATCACGCCCGAGACCAGCGTGCCGTGGCCGGTGAAGGAGGTATCGCTCACATCGTTGTTTCCATCGACAAAATTCCATCCGTTCACGTCGTCCACGTAGCCATCGTGATCGTCGTCGATGCCGTTGCCGGGGATTTCCCCGGGGTTGTGCCAGATATTGTTGACCAGATCGGGGTGGGTGAGGTCGACGCCGGTATCGAACACGGCGACGACGACGTTGTTGCTGCCCGTGGTCAGATTCCACGCGTTGGTCGCGCCGATGTCCGCCCCGGCCGTGCCAGTCGCGGGGCCGCTGGGATGGCTCGAGAGCGTCTGCCCGGTGTTCTGCAGGTACCACTGATCGGAAAACTTCGGCGAGGAGAGTGCCGATTCGTTGGGCAGCAGCGCCAAGCTGTAGGCCGCCGGCGCTGCCGACAGGAGCACGCGTTCCTCGAGCGATTCCATCAAACAGGTAGGGGGGCGTCCAGCGGGTTTTTTCACAACGACCTCCTCGCTCCGGCAACGCGGCCGGAGACGCCTCCAGCTTCATGGTGACCTTGCACAATGCTGCAGTTTGCGGGCCAGATGCAATATTTTTGGCAAGTT
>CALCHA010000266.1 GCA_937901265.1 uncultured Phycisphaerales bacterium | reverse complement strand
GGCCAGCGGCGACGTCCACAAGGTCGCCAACTTCCTTCAGCCCGCCGGAATGCCCGCCGTGTCGACGGCGCTCAACGGGCAGAATATTGCGGATCCGCTCGACTCGGGCAGCACCACGCGGATCACCAACCGCTCCCTCTGGGGGACCGGGCCGTCGATGGTCGATATCAACCAGGGCCAGGTGGGCGACTGCTACTTCCTTGCCTCGCTGCAGGCTTTTGCCGACAAGACGCCGGGCAGGCTTCAGGAGATGGCGGTGGACCTGGGCGATGGCACGTACGCGGTGCAATTTGCGCGCAACGGCGTGAAAACGTTTGTCCGTGTCGACGCCGATTTCCCGCTCGCCCCATGGGGCGGCGAATATTACGCCCACCCCAATGGCAACGGCCCGATCTGGGGTCTGGTCATGGAAAAGGCCTACGCCTACTACCGCACCGGCGCCAACACTTACGCTTCGCTCAACTACGGCTGGACCGGGTCGGTCTACTCCGATCTGGGTGTCGCCAACTCCAGCTTCGTGACCTCGGGAAATCTCAACAACTTGTACAACACCCTCTCCGTCGCGACCTCGTCCCACGCCACCACCATCATTACCAACACCAACATCGTCGGCGGCGCGTCGCTCATCGGGTCTCATGCGTACACCATCGTCAATGTCTACACCGACGGCAACGGCGTGCAGTGGGCAACCCTGCGTAACCCCTGGGGTTACGACGGCATCGGCAGCGACAGCAACAGCGGTGACGGCCTGGTCGCCATCACCCTGGCCAACATACAGGCCAACTGCTCCATGGGGTCCATCTCCCTGTAACGGGGGGCTCGGCGGAGCGGGCCAAGCACAGGGATGCTGAGCCGCCGCGAGACGGGGGAGGGGGGAACGGTTCCGGAAGCATCTTCAGCGCGTGAGGGTGTAGGTGAAGCTGGCGAAATCGACATAGCCTGCGTCGGCCTTGTTGTTGTAGGAGTAAAGGCCCAGGCGATCGCCGCGGTAATAGCTCCAGGTGAGCGGGATCGTCGGGCCGAAGGGGGTGAAGGTGACGCCATCGATGCTGAAGGAGAACTGGCTGTCGCCGTCGAGGTTCCAGCTGGTGCGGAGGTAGAGGGTGGTGGCGGCGAGTTCGGGGCCTTGCGAGATTTTTCCCGCGCGGTTGAGGGTGAGGGTGCGGGTGCTGCCGGATTGAGAGATGCCGAAGGCGGCCCAGGCGCGGGCAAGGTGGCAGAGGCCTGCCTGCTGTCCATCGGCCATGCCGGCGAGATCAAGTTTGACGGTGACTTCGTTTTTGTTGGTGCGGAAGACGCGCTGGGTCAGGGTGTTGCCGGCCTTGAGCAGGTCGTCGGGTTTGAGCGGGGCGAAAGCGTGAAGGCGCAGGAATCCGGGGCGTTCGGTGAGGGACCATTTGTCAGCGCGCGGCTGGTAGTTCCACTCCCATTGCGGAGAGAGGGTGGGCTTGTCGAAAGCATCGCTGGTTTGTGGCGCGGTGAGGGGTTGACCAGCGATCGGCTTTGCGGCTGACCAGACCATGGTTCCCACTTTGTCGGGGCCTGGGGTGCCGATGATCGGCCAATTATAGATCCACGTAACGGGCAGGAGGCACATCGCGCGGCCCTGCCAATCGCCGGTACCCTGGTGGGTGAGAAACCACCAGGTCCCGTCGGTGAGCTGGATGAGGCCGCCCTGGTTCGGTTCCTGGTCGATCTTTTTGTTGACGTGGTTAAGTTGATGGGTTTCCCAGGGGCCGTCGAGCGACTTGCTGCGTTCCATCATGGCGACGCGCCCCTCGCGGGTGTTTTCGCTGTAGTAGTGGAAGTAGAGGCCATTGATTTTGTAGAGCTTGTTGGCCTCGCTGCCTTTGGACTGGTGGATGACTTTGTCGGTGTTGAGCAGCAGCGACTTGCCGTCGGGGGCCATTTGGAAGAGGTGGATCTTGTAGCCGTCGGCGGTGTTGCTGCAGATGAAGTAGGGCGTTCCATCGTCATCCCAGAAGGGGCAGCAGTCGTCCCAGCCCTTGGTTTTCCAGAGCAGTTGCAGCGGTTCCCAGGGCCCGGCGGGGTCCTTCGCGGTGGTGACGAAAAACCCTTCATCCGGCGTGCCGAAGTAGATCCAGAACTTGCCGTCGTGGTAGCGGACGGCGCCCGCCCAGATGCCGCGGCCGTAGCGGTTCATCTGGTCCCAGTTCATCTCCGGGCCGATGCGGGTGAGATCGTCGACGGCGTGGCCGAGGAGGGTCCAGTTGACGAGGTCTTTGGAGTGGAGGATCACGACGCCGGGGGAATACTGAAAGGTGGAGGAGATGGCGTAGAAATCGTCACCGACGCGAATGGCATCAAGGTCGGAGTAATCCGAGGGGAGGATGGGGTTGACGAAGGTGCCGTTGGATTGATCGCCCCAGCGGCCGGCGAGGGCTGGGGGCCTGGGGGCGATGGTTTGAGCGCGGAGCGATCCGGCGCCAAGCAGAACCATGAAGGGGAGGAGGTGGCGGGCGATGTGCATCGTGGGAGATCCCGTGCGCTGATGCGGGGGGCATTGTCGTTAACGAAGGTTCCTTTGTCCAACCGGACATCGCCGCGTCCCCCTCGGACGCGGCGATGGTGGGGGAAGCCCCCCGGCTTCCTCATGCGGAGAGAACGGGATTCGAACCCGTGGTACAGGGGATACCCCGTACATCGGTTTAGCAAACCGACGCCTTCAGCCGCTCGGCCATCTCTCCTTGGACCGATTAGCGTAGTCGATTCGCCGGTAACGGGTCAATAGCGCCGCGGAAGCTTGTGCGTCGGCGCGGAGGCAATCGGCCGGCGACTCACCCCGTAAGCCTGCCGCAGCCGATGATCCTTCCATGCCTACGCCGTACGAACTCGAGGTTTTGCCCAGCCTTCCCGTGGGCGAGTGCGAACTTGTCGCCAACGAGCAGCATTTTCGAAAAGTCGTTCAATATGGGATCGCCCGGGCGAAAACCTCGGTCGATATTCTCACGGCAGACTTCAAAGCCATGCTGGTGCCGCTGCCCCGCAAAACTCGCGGCAAAAACGCGGCCGAGTCCATCGTGCAGTTGCTGCGACGGCTGGCCGAGCGCAACGTGGAGATCCGCCTTCTGCACGCCGGGACCCCCAGCAGCGCCGCGCTCCGGGAACTGCGGGCGGCCCTGCCGGCCAACCTCACGATTCGCCGCTGCCCGCGTCTGCACGCCAAGGCGGTCATCCTGGACGCGCGCGCGATGTACCTTGGCTCCGCCAACCTGACCGGTGCGGGCCTGGGTGCCAAGGGCGACCACAAACGCAATTTTGAACTGGGCATCTGGACCACCGCCACGCCGATGATCGAATCCGTCCTCGACCACTTCAACACGCTCTGGGAAGGACACGCCTGCACCCAATGCCGACGGAAGGACATCTGCCCGGTCCCCCTGGAAGAACCGGCGTTGAATAGCGAGTAGCGGGGGGTGCGTCTTCCCGGTTCGCTGTTCCGTAGTCACGCATTTCAGCCCGGCGCATCGGGAACTGTGCCGATGGCGACCAGCTCTTCCTCGGGGACATTGTCCTGCAGGACCGCCTTGGCGGAATCGCGCGTTGCCTGCTCGTAGCGGCCATCGTCCATGATCATTTGCAGCCGCCGACGGATGACGGGGTCTTTGCGGACGATCCAGGTCTCCAGCAGGACCCGGCGCGAGAGCAGCCGCGGGTTGCGCAGCGTGGGCAGCAGGCGCACCTTGGTTTGCATGCGGGTCTCGTGCCGCGGATGTCCTGCCGCCAGAACCGATGACAACTGCGCCACCTGGCCCTTGCTGGCACCGAGCATGCGCATGGCGCCGAGGGTACCCTCCATCTGCTGAAACCCGGCGGCATCGGCGACATCGAATTCGTCCACGCCGACTATCCCGTAGCGCGCGGGGCCCGCCACTTTCACGGGCGTCTCGTTTTCCACCCGGATGTGCAGCGTTTCCGCTCCGACGTGCGCCAGCATCAGGTTCGACTCGTCGGAAGATTCCTCGACCTTCACTTCCTTCTGCCAGTCGGGACCAAACTCACCGGTCAGGTATTTGGTGAGCTCGGTGAACACCTGCGCGTACTTTGCTTCATCCTCGCCGTCTTTGGGATGCTTGACCGAGGGGGCGAGAATTTTGTAGGCGTCCTTCAAGTCCACATCGCTTCCGGTGGAGACCATGGACAAAAAGCTGCGCACGGCCTCGCTTTTGCCAGCCGGATAATCGAGCCACCAGCCCCGTGCGGGCTTTCCCGGGATGAACGCAACGATCAGCGCGGCCAGCACCAGAAGGGCCATCAGCCCGAGTGCCCAACGGCTCTTCCACCAAGCGGGCCCGGCCTGTGCGCGGGCCTCGGCCCTGCGGCGCGCGGGGCCGAGCTCGCGCTCCACCTCATCCATTTGCGAACGTTCCAGCCGGCACACGAGGCAGCGCCCGTGGCCAGCGGGCACCAGCGCCCCGCACTTGGGACACTCTCGCGCTGCCCGCCCCCGCCCGCTCGCTTCATCGCCCATCGGTCGCCCTTTCGCCGTTGCCCCCCATCAAACCTGCCGCTCGCCCTGCTCAGCGCTCATCGAGCAAATCTACATAAGCTTCGGGGACCGCATCGGTCAGCCCCAGGGCGGCGACGACCTCCTCCAGTTCCTTGTGCGCTTCCGCCAGTGATGCCGACCCGTGAGACATCATCGTTTCCAGCTCGGCAAACGTTCCTTTGCAATCCACCTTGTCAAGGTGAATGCGGGTCGAGCGGAAGATGAACAGGTGGCGCGTCTTGATCAGCTCGCGCGGCTTGCCCAGCGCATAGGTCAGCACGGTCACCATCGCTTCCGCGTTGCTCACCGGTGCCACCTGATACTCCGACAGCCGGGCGTTGCGTGAGTCGGCCCGGCGGTAGGCGATCAGTTCCGCGGCCTCTCGACCATTGATGGTACGGAGCTTCAAACGCGCCTCAGGGGCCTCGAAAAACAGGTCGCGATGGGCGATGACGCCTCGGTCGGTCGCCCCCATGCCGACTGCCGCCCGTTCGGCCGCGGCAAGGTCCGCGCACCGAAATTTTCGCTCCAGATTCTGCATGTTTTCTCCACCGGAAGGGGATAAGCCTCACCCGCTCATCATAGCACATCGCTGCAGGATCCCCCGCCATGGGTCCCGGTTTTCCCTTGCAATGCGTGTGGTATCTGATTATTCTGTCATTACAGAAATTAAGAAAGGTTGTTGTATGGCACGCATTGTACTCGCCGGGGGTAGCGGCTTTCTGGGGGGCCTCCTTACGCCAGCCCTGCTTGCCGCGGGGCATGAGGTTGTCATTCTTGCCCGCCGGCCGCACCGGCGGCTGGATGCAGCCCGCGAACTCCAGTGGGATGGCAAAATCCTCGGGGCGTGGGCCGCTGCTCTGGAGGGTGCCCACGCGGTGATCAACCTCGCCGGCAAAAACGTCAACTGCCGCTACACGCCCAGGGCGCGCCACGAAATCCTCCGCTCCCGGCTCGATTCCGTCGACGCTCTCGCCGCCGCCATTCAAAAGTGCACCAGCCCGCCAAAAGTCTTTGTGCAATGTGCGTCCGCGGCCATCTACGGGAACGCCGGGGAGGAGCCGCTGGAGGAATCGGTGGCTCCCCATCCGCCGCAGGATGAGGATCCCTTCTCACCCGATGTCTGCCGCGCATGGGAGGCGGCGGTGCAGGGCGCGTCGCTTCCTCAGACCCGCAAGATCATCCTGCGCATCGGCTTCGTGCTGCATGCCGGCGGCGGGGCACTTAGGACGCTCGCGCGAATCACACATTGTTTTATGGGCGGCCGCGCGGGCCCGGGGACGCAGTTCATGTCCTGGCTTCACCACGAGGATTTCACACGCATCCTCCTCGACATCGTGGCGGCACCTGAACGGTTTCAGGGCGTCTATCTCGCGGTCAGCCCCAGCCCGACGCGCAATGGCGATTTCATGCGGGCCCTGCGCCACGCACTGCACCGGCCGTGGTCGCCGCCCGCGCCGATTTGGGCGATCCGGCTGGCCTGTTTGCTGATGCGCACCGAACCGGAGCTGGCCCTGCGTTCCCGCCGCTGCATCCCCCGACGTCTGCTTGTAGAACAGGGCTTCGCCTTCCGCCACGGGAGCATCGTCCCCGCTCTGAAAAGCTGTTTTGCCCGATGAGGGCGGCGGGGGGGAGGTGAAGGTTGTGGTCAAAAAAAGGCCCCGAGACGTTCATCTCGAGGCCTTTTGTCATGCCGTCAACAGCCCTTACCCCCAGCGGATCAAGCCGGGCTCCATGCGCAGCTCCACCGTCGGGTGGTGCGGCAGGACCCGCACGGCGAATCCCTGCTGGCCACACGCCTGCGCGGAGATTTTGCCGGCATAGGTGTGGATCGGGAACTCCGGTGCCTTGCGCTCGTCGGTTTTCGTTTTCACCATGGTGCTGCGTTCTGCCGCGGCGATGTTGCCCGCCGCGTCCAGCGGGCCGTAGTACAGCTCCACCTTCACCTCATTGGGATCCAGCGGTCCCAGGGAGACATGCGCCTCGACGTCGAGGGTTCCGCCGGCCATCATCGGGGCGTCGCTGTTGGCCTTCACGTCGAAGACCCAGACCTTGCCCCACTCCGAGATGACCTCGTCCTTCCACTTCGCCAGCTCCTTGGCGGGAGCGGCATGGTCGGCGACCAGCTGTGCGTGCATCTTGTCGGCGGCGGAGTAGAACTTTTCCCAATATTCTTTGACCATCCGCGCGGTGTTAAAGTAGGAGCACACCGCACGCATCGATTGCTTCATCCGGGTGATCCAGCGCCGCGGCAGGCCGTCAGCACCGCGTTCGTAAAACTCCGGAATCACCTCTTTCTCGAGGAGTTCAAAGAGCGACTCCGAGTCGGTGTGATCCTGATACTCGTCGTTGTTGTATTCCTGTTCCGACCCGATCGCCCATCCGCTTGCGGGGCTGTCGCGGTAGCACTCGGCCCACCAGCCGTCGAGGATGGACAGGTTGATGGCACCGTTGATCGGCCCCTTCATGCCGCTGGTGCCCGAAGCTTCCATCGGGCGGCGCGGGGTGTTGAGCCACACGTCCACGCCTTGCACCAGATAGCGTGCGACGTTCATGTCATAGTCTTCGATGAAGACCATGCGCGCTCGCACGTCTTCACGCTTGCAGAATTTGATGATGTCTTCGATGTACCGCTTCCCGCCGTCGTCCCGCGGATGGCTCTTGCCGGCGAAAATGAATTGCAGGGGCCGATCGCGGCTGGTGAGCAGCTTGATCAGCCGGTCCTGGTTGCGGAACAGCAGGGTGGCGCGCTTGTAGGTGGCGAAGCGGCGGGCAAAGCCGATGGTCAGGGCGCCGGGATCGAGAATTTCCTCGATGCGCGCGATGTCGACCATGCTGCTGCCACGCAGCGCGAACTGCACCCGCAGCCGTTCGCGCACGAACGCGATCAGATGCTCCCGCCGCCGCTCGTGGCTGCGCCACAACTCCGCGTCGGGAATCCTCTCGACGCGCTCCCACATTCCGAAATTCACCGGCTTGTCCGCCCAATCCGCCCCCAGATAGCGATTGTAGAGCCCCGAAAATTCGTCCGACAGCCACGTCTGCGTGTGCACGCCGTTGGTGATCGACTGGATCGGCACCTCGGGCATCGGCACCTCGGGCCAGATCCGCTGCCACATCCGCCGCGACACGTCGCCGTGCAACGCCGAGACGCCGTTGCAGTGCCACGCCATCCGCAGGGCCAGCACGGTCATTCCGAACTGCTCGTTGACATCGCCAGGGGTGATCTTGCCCAGATCGAAGAACTGTTCCTTGGTGATCCCCAGCTTCGGATAAAAATGGCCCAGGTAACGTTCGATCATCGCCGGATGGAACGCGTCGTTGCCGGCCGGCACGGGGGTGTGGGTCGTGAAGACGTTGCTCGACGCCACCAGTTCGTGCGCCTCTTGGAAGGTCAACTTTTCCGCTTCCATGAGGACGCGGATGCGCTCGAGCGAGAGGAATGCCGAGTGCCCTTCGTTCATGTGGCAGACGGTGGGCTTGTAGTCGATCGCCTTGAGCAGCCCCATCCCGCCGACGCCCAGCAGCACCTCCTGCCGGACGCGCATCTCTTCATTTCCGCCATAAAGCCGGCTGGTGATCTCGCGATCCTCCGGGCGGTTGGTTGAGACGTTCGTGTCCATCAGGTAGAGCGTGATGCGCCCGACGAGCACCTTCCAGATATAGGCCTTTACCGGGCCGTCCGGGTACTCCACCGTGATCGTTAAGGGAGCCCCGGTTTTGTCCATGACCTGCGTGGCGGGCAGGGTGAAAAAGTCATTTTCAGGATAATTTTCCTGCTGCCAGCCATCGGCGTTGAGAGCTTGGCGGAAGTAACCGAAGCGGTAGAGCAACCCCACCGCCACCAGCGGCAGGCCGAGGTCTGAAGCGGCCTTCAGATGGTCCCCCGAGAGAATACCCAGGCCGCCGGAATAAATAGGCAGGGACTCATGCAGGCCATATTCGGCCGAGAAGTAGGCGATTTTAGCCGCGGAGCCGGCGTTGTGCTGCTGAAACCACGTGGGGGTCGACATATAGTGGCGCAGGCCCGCGAGGATCTGGTTCATGTGCGCCAGGAAGCCCTCATCGGCGGCCGCGGCGGCCAGATTCTCCTGCGAGACCAGCGAGAGCATCTGTACCGGGTTGTGGTTGGTGGATTCCCAGAGTTCCGGATCCAGCCGGCGAAAGAGGCCCGAGGAGTCATAATTCCACAGGGTCCAGAGGTTGTAGGCCAGCTCCGACAGCGGCTGGAGCTGTTCCGGAACGGCGGGTACCACCACGAATCGACGAACTGTTGGCATACTCACTCCTTTGATTGCCTTGCCCCGCCCGGAAAAATTCCGAACCCGCAGTGTACGCGAGGCCCACCGTTTTGAAAATATCGGCTCAACACTTCTCAGCGGTGAGGCGCGATGCAACTTTTTGAGAGTAAATGGGTCCGCATTACCGCCCCCCGCCCCGTCACCGGGTCCGATGCGTCAGGATCCTGCGCCACCCGGTTCGACTTCCACGGCCGCCGCTTCCTCGCGCCGCAGGCTGAGATGATACCCCCGCACCTTCACGTCCAGCGGATCGCCCATCGGGGCCCGCCGCACCGCCTCCACGACCGCCCGCGCGGTGAATCCCATCTCCATCAGGCGGCGACGCACCGCGCTGTGGCCGCCCAGTTTGACCACCCGTGCTGTTTGTCCCAGTGGCAATTGATCGAGCGTCATACCCAAGCTCCTTCCGTGATGGCCGCGCGGCGGGGACGACTTACAGATGTCCCGCGCCGTTGTGCATCGCCCACCGGTCTTCCCGGCGGGCACTCCTCACCATCACGGACCCTCCAGAGCCCGGCATCCATTGAGACGCCCCGGAAGGCAAAGTGTTCAAAAAAAAATGGCAGGCACGTCGCCCGCCACGGAATTTGCTAAAAATGTGCCTCGCGGCTTACACGCGAACCACATGAATGTGCT
>CALCHA010000265.1 GCA_937901265.1 uncultured Phycisphaerales bacterium | reverse complement strand
TGCTGATAGACCCGCACGCCGTAGCGCTGCTCATACCCGGCGGCCTGCCAGACGCCATCCATGTGGCGAAGGGCGATGTAAAACTCGCGCGGCGTGCAATGGTCCCATCGATGCAGAAACCCCGGAATGCCGTTAATGACGCTGAAGGCGGGCGTGTTGTTCGCCCCCGCCGTCATGGCGTCGGGCCCGACGCAGAGTTGCACGTGAAAAGCCCCGGTCGTGGCCCCGCCATTGGGCGGTCGCATCGTGACGGTGAACTCCACCACATCGCCCGGCCGCAAGGATGATTCCAGCACGTCCCATGTCGCCGGCCGATCCAACGCTTCAAAGGTCTTGACTGGCCAAGCGTGATAGATGTTCAGCGTGGGATCGCCGGTGAGCAGGTAATTCACGGAGGCGAAACAATTACAGTCGGGCACCAGCTCGATGTCTCCGCGGCTATCCAGGGTGACGAACGTTTCCGAGCAGTCCGTGCCGGCGGGCGGCAGGTAGTTGCCGTCGAAAAACTCGGGCATGCGGGTGGCTCGGGAGGGCACCGGCACCGATGCCGCGAGCGCCGCCAAACGGCCCGTGGCGTGCGGGCGCACGTACGAAAGCCCCAGCCGGCCACCTGCGATGGACAGCAGGAGGACGCCTACTAGGGAAATCCGTAACGGCCATTTTGTCATCACTTTTCCGTCGTAGGTGTATTCGCGGAGGTAACACGCGACAGATTGCTTTATGTTTCACGCCGTTATTTTCTCAATGCGTATTATTTCGGGTCGCGACGTCGCAAGTGCGTAATCCCACAAGAGCTTGCGCGTTCTTCCGACCACTCGTTTTTTGCTTCTTAACCATTCGGTATTTACTTGCTGTTTTGAAGGCTGCTCCATTCATTTTGTACCCCGCTTCAGGCAAGCCCAAGAGCTGGCGAACGTTGTACCCACGTGCTTATGTGGAGGCGCGTGTATGGTGCGGACGTTTCGTGTGGTGATCCTGACGGCGGCGGTGGCGGCAGCGGCGAGCGGGGCGTGGGCTGATGAAACCAAAGATTTGAGCGGGCAGTGGGGCTTCTCCATGGACCGCCAGGATGTCGGTGCCAAAGAGGGCTGGGCCACCAAAGCTTTGTCCGACCGTATCAAGCTGCCGGGGATTTTGCAGGGGCAGGGCTACGGCGACGACATCGGGCTCGACACCCCCTGGGTGGCGGCCTTGCCGCGGAGCGACCCCGACGACCCCGGCGCCCCCTACACCCTCAAGCGCTGGTGGAAGCTGCCGGAGTACGAGCCCTACACCCACCCGGGCAACATCAAGATCCCCTATCTTTCGCAACCGCCCAAACATTACCTCGGGGTGGCGTGGTATGAGCGGGACGTCGATCTGGGCAGCGAATGGGCCGGCAAACGCGTGCAATTGGTGCTTGAACGCCCGCACTGGCAGACCACGGTCTATCTCGACGGCAAGGAAGTCGGCAGCCAGCGCAGTTTGGTGGCGCCGCACGACTACGAGCTGGGCATCGTCGGTGCCGGTCGCCACCATCTCGCCATCGCCATTGATAACCGACAATCCGTCTTCCCCGGCCCGAACGCCAAAACTCCCGGCTATCGCCCCGACGGCCACAGCGTCTCGGATGCGCTGGGCGCCACCTGGAACGGCATCGTCGGCAAAATCGAACTCCACGGCACCAGCCCGGTGTTCCTCAGCGATGTGCAGGTCTTCCCCCACCTCACCACCGCCACCATTCAGGAGGGCGTCCAGCCGCGGACCGTCACCGGCAAATCAGCGACGATCCAGGTGACCATCGGCAACGACACCGGCCAGCCCGGCAGCGGCACGCTCGACGTGGGTGGCCAGAAGGTGAACGTGACCTGGGACAAGGAGGGGGGCAAAGGGGAGATCCTCGTCACTCTGCCCGCCGATGCAAAAGTCTGGGACGAATTTCACCCCGACCTGCACAAGCTCACCGTCAAACTCGCCGGGGGCCCTGCCGACGATTCCCGCGATGTGCAATTCGGCCTGCGCGAAATCACCCACGATGACACCAAGATGCTCCTCAACGGCATCGTCTGCGACATCCGCGGCACCCACAGCGGCGGCGATTTCCCGCTCACCGGTTACCCCGCCACCGACGTGGGGTCCTGGAAAAAGATCTTCCAGACCTGTAAGGACTACGGCCTCAACGCCATGCGATTCCACTCCTGGTGCCCGCCCGATGCGGCGTTCCAGGCCGCGGACGAACTGGGCTTTTACATTCAGCCCGAGTGCGGCATGTGGAACAACGTTTCCAATCCCGGCATCCCCGAGATGCTCGAGGAAGAAACCGCCAAGATGGAGAAGGCCTATGGCAACCACCCCTCCTACCTGCTGCTCTCGGCGATGAACGAACCGGCGGGCAACTGGCAGCGCGTCTTGCCCCAGTGGGCCGGCCGCTGGTACGAACGTGACCCCCGGCGGCTCTATTCCGAGGACACCGGCCGGGTGAACCTGCGCGACGTCGGGCCGACGTTCGCCATCACCCCGTTGCGCGGCCAAAGCGGCTGGTACGGCGGCGACTACGAACGGGGCATGGCCAATGTCCACATCCCCGTCCTCACGCATGAAGTCGGTCAGTGGTGTGCTTATCCCGATTTCGACCTCATCAAAAAATTCACCGGCTATCTTCAACCGGGCAATTACGAAATTTACCGCGACTCGGCGATCAAGCACGGCGTCATTGACCGCAACAAGGAATTCGCCATCGCCTCGGGCAAGTTCCAGGTGCAGTGTTATAAAGAGGAAATCGAGGCGAACCTGCGCACGCCAAGTCTCTCCGGCTTCCAGCTGCTCGACCTGCACGATTACCTCGGGCAGGGCGGTGCTCTGGTGGGCGTGCTCGATGCGTTCTGGGAAAACAAGGGCTACGTCACGGCGGAACAATGGCGGGAGTTCTGCTCGCCGACCGTCCCGCTGCTGCGTATCGGTGACCGCGTCTACCGCAAGAGTGACAAGTTTGAAGCAGCTGCCGAGCTGGCCCATTTCGGGCCCAAGCCGCTGAGCAACACCGAGATGGTCTGGAAAGTGGAGTCGATCGACGGCAAGACGGTGCAGCAGGGCACGCTTGGGGCGCGCGATTATCCCATCGGCAAGACGGCGGGGGTGGGTGCGATCAAGCTGGATTTCTCCCAGCTTGCGGCACCGGCGGAATACCGCCTGATGGTCTCGCTGAAGGGGACCGAGGCCAAAAACCAGTGGAACCTCTGGATCTACCCCGACCAGATCAGCGCCGCATCGGGCGAGGTCCTGGTAACGCAGGATTGGGCCGCCGCGAAGGAAAAACTGGCCCAGGGGGGCAAAGTGCTGTTCTCGCCGCCCGCGGGGGCGCTCGACGACACCAGCCCGCCGCTGGACAACGTGCCGGTGTTCTGGAATCGGCTGATGAACCCGAAGCTCTCGGCCATGCTGGGGCTGTGGGTGGATGAGAAGAACCCCGCGCTCGCGGAATTCCCGACCGAAGGCTTCTGCGACTGGGAATGGGCGGACCTGGTGAAAAATGTCCGCCCGGTCAACATCGAGGCGATGCCCAAGGAACTCAAGCCAATTGTCTCAGCCATCGACGACTGGGCACGAAATTACAAGCTCGGGCTGATCTTTGAGGCGCGCGTGGGCAACGGGCGGCTGATGGTCAGCGGCGTGAACCTGGTGGGCAATATGCAGGGCTGGGCGGTGCCGGAGCAGCTGCGGCGCTCGTTGCTGGATTACATGGCCAGCGACAAGTTCGAGCCGAAGGTCGCGTTGAGTACCGAGCAGGCCGACGCGCTCTGGCCCGGGAAAAATGGCGTGAAGGCAGGACCGATCCTGCCCGGGGCGAACCCCGGCGACGTCATGGAAGGCCCTTCCGTCGGCCCGCGAAGGCCGGGGAACTGATCCCGGCTGGCCCCCGGCGTCATCCGCCGCCGTTGGCGGGCTTGCGGATCAATTTTGCGGCTTGGGGGCACCAAGCCACTCCGTCAGGATGGGGGTGATCGCGGTGCCCCAGATGTCGTATCCCGCGGCGGTGGGATGGAGATTGTCCGGCTGCATGACGCCCGGCTTGAGTTTGCCGTTGGCGTCGAGGAACTGGTCATGAATGTCGAGGAACTTCACGCGCGTGCCGTCGGCGAATTTCGCGATCAGCGTGTTGAGGGCCTTGACCTTCTCCGGAACGCCGAAGGCGGCGTCGCCCGGGTTGTCGCGCGGGAACACCGCGACGAGGAGCACTTTCGCCTGCGGCTGTTTCTGCTGGATCACGTCGAGGATGGCCTTCACGCCCGCGGCGGTCTGCTCCGGGGTGTCGGCCGCGTAGTTGTACTGCGTCCTGGGCAGGTTGTTGGTGCCGATCTGGAGCATGATGACCTTGGGGTGGAGATTGCCCTCGAGCTCGCCGTGGGAGATGCGCCAGAGGACGTGCTCGGTGCGGTCGCCGCCGATGCCGAAGTCGGCGGTTTTCCAGCCGGAGAAATAGCGGGCATAGGAATCGCGGAAATTGCCCGAGCCCCAGTTGTCGGTGATGGAATCGCCGAGAAGGTACAGGTCCACGTCGCCCTGCTGGGCGCGCGCCAGGTTCGCGGTGTGGCGTGCGGACCAGCCCTGGTCGACGCGGACCATGCCTTCGTCGGCCGGCTCAGTCATGGGGATGCGGGCAGCGCCACCGCCGCCGCGACCGCCGCGGGCCGGCGCGGCGGGCCGGGTCTGCGAAAAGGCGGTCAGCGCGCCGGCGGCCAGCGCCGCGACTGAGAGGAAAAGCGACACGCGATTCATGGAAATCTCCGAGAAAACAAGCCAGGAAATGACAGCGCCTGTATGATGAACCTATTGACGGCTTTTGTCGAACGGGATGGCGCATGGCGGTACGGAGAGCGAAGGACCCCGATCAGTATGTCATGTCGTTTGGGGACCACATCGAGGAATTGCGGCGGCACCTGATTTTGGCGCTCCTCGGGATGGCGGTGGCCCTGTGCGTCACCATGTGGTACAGCCGGACCATCGTCGCGTTCATTTACGCGCCGCTCTATACCGCCCAGCGCATGCTGCACCTGCCCGCGCACACCTTTTCCCAATCGACGATCGGGCCGCTGACCCTCTATCTCGGTGTCGCGTTCAAAGGCGCGTTGATCCTCAGCGGGCCCTGGATTCTCTACCAGATGTGGCTGTTTATTTCCTCGGGCCTGTACGAAGCGGAGCGCAAGGCCGCCACGTTTCTCGTGGGGCTCAGCGTGCTGATGACTTCGCTGGCGCTGCTCCTGACCTACTACGTGTTCCTCCCCGCCACCGTCGTGTTCATGCTCATGTTCACCACCTCTTACCCGCTTCCGCACACCAGCAACAACTCGTCGCTGGCCAACGTGATCCGCATGATGGCGAAGATGAACGAGCGGACGCTGCTGCCGGGGGCGGAGGGCGTCACCACGCAAACTGCCAACCAGGCTGCCAATCAGGCCGGCAATCAGGCAGGGACGAGCGCCGCGACGCACGCCGCCAGCGGCGGCAGCAACGCCGGCATGGTCCTCCCGCTGCTCGATCACGACCCGCCCAATCCGGTCGAGGGTCAGATCTGGTTCAACACGGACTCCAACGAAATCCACGTTTTCGAAGATGGACGCGTGTTGATGCTCTCCCCGACCGCCCCCTCGATGGTCGTGCCGCTGATCGATCCCAAGGTTTATCTCGACGAGGTGACGCTGCTGGCCCTGGGGGTGGTGATCGTTTTTCACGTGCCGGTGGTGATGTGCGTGCTGGGCATGACCGGGATGATCAACCCCGCGACGCTGCGTAAAAAGCGTAAAATCGTGATCTTTGGCTGCTTCGTGGCCAGCGTCTTCCTGACGCCCAGCCAGGACATTTTCAGCAATGTTGCGCTGCCACTGGTGGCGTGGGGTCTCTTCGAACTGGGGCTGGTGCTGATGGGAAGGTTTTACCGCAAGCGGATGCAGCGGATCGCGCGGGAGGAGGCGGAGGAAGCTGCGCATCCTTCGGAGGATTGAGGTGGGAGGGGCTTGCGGGGCGCGACGATGCAAGCATGGGCGAGGGGTTTTTGGCGCGGTCGAGGGGTGGCGGCTTTTAGGGCGAATTTACGCCACGGCGGCTTTCATCAATACTTCTTCGCTGGCTTGCTCGCGCGGGATGTCGGCGGTCAGCCGCCCCTCGTGCATCACCAGGATGCGGTCCGCCACATGCAGAACTTCCGGCAGCTCCGAGGAAATCATGATCACCGCCACCCCCGCATCCGCGAGGTCCGCAATGATCTTGTGCACCTCCGCCTTGGCTCCCACGTCGATGCCGCGCGTCGGCTCATCCAGAATCAGCACGTCGGGCTTGATCGCCAGCCACTTGGCGATGACCACTTTCTGCTGGTTGCCCCCGGACAGGTTCTTGATCGCCTGTTCACGCGAGGCAATCTTGGTTTTCAGCTTGGAAACGTAGAGGTCGGTGACCGCGTTTTCCTTGGCCGCGCTGATGAGCCCCAGGCGATTGAGGATCTGGCGATGAATGGTCATGGTGGTGTTTTCGCGGACGCTCATGTTGAGGATCAGCCCGAACTTTTTGCGATCTTCCGAGACGTAGCCAATGTGGTTGCGTACGGCATCGACGGGGTGGCGGATATTCACCGGCTGCCCGTGCAGGAGGATCGTACCGGCGGTCTTTTTCTCGGCACCGATGATCAGCCGCGCGAGCTCGGTGCGGCCCGCCCCCTGCAGCCCGGCGAGCCCCACAATTTCGCCCCGCCGCACCTGGAACGAGACATCGTGGATCCGCGGCGGCCCCGAGAGATTTTTCACTTCCAGCACCACTTCGTCGGTGGCGTGGCCCGAGCGGCGGGAATAGAGCCGGTCAAGTTCCCGACCGACCATCATGGAGACGAGGCCATCCTCGCTGGTGTCTTTGGTGAAGACTTCGCCGGAGTTCTCGCCATCCTTCAGGCAGATGACCCGATCGGTCATCCGAAGGACTTCGTTGAGCTTGTGCGAGATGAACACGATCGAGACGCCGCGCGATTTAAGCTCGTTCATCAGGGCGAACAGGTGCTCAATCTCCGCACCGGCCAGCGGGGCGGTGGGCTCGTCCATGATCAGCAGGCGGGTGTTTCCGCCGCCGAGCGCCTTGGCGATTTCGATCATCTGCTGGGGGGCGACGGTCAATTGCCGCACCAGCATGTCGGAATCGATGACCACGCCCAGGCGGGAAAAGGTCTGCTGGGCTCGCCGGCGCATTTCCGGATAGTCGATCAGGCCGAATTTGTTGCGAATCTCGCGGCCAAGAAAGAGGTTTTCGGCGACGGACAGGTTGGGGCAGAGGTTAAATTCCTGGAACACGATGCCGATGCCGTGGGCGGCGGCGTCGTAGGTGGAACCGAATTTGATCGCCTCACCGTCCCACTTGATCTGCCCCTGGTACTCGGTGTGGACGCCGGCGAGAATTTTCATCAGCGTGGACTTGCCCGCGCCGTTTTCCCCCAGCAGACAGACAATTTCTGAAGGGTAGACCGTGAAATTCACATGGCGCAGGACGGACACGCCGGAAAAGCTCTTGCTTATGTCCTGCATCTCCAGGAGCGGAGTTACTGAAGGGCTCAGCGCATCAGCTGTCATCAGGCCCTCCGGCGGTTCCGCACGACATCCACGATGGCGGCAACAACGATCACCGCGCCGATGATCGCCAGCTTGGGCTCCGAAGGTATCCCCAGAAGATCCAACCCATTGGCCACAATGCCCATGATACAGGCCCCGAGAATGACCCCCAGCACGCTGCCCGAGCCGCCCATGAGCGAGGTTCCGCCGATCACGGCCGCGGCGATGGCATTGAGCTCGTCGCCGTTGCCCGCCACCAGACTCCCCTGGCTGTAGCGTCCAACGTACAGCATGCCGGTGATGGCGCAGGTCGCACTGCAGACCACGTAGGCAAAGAATTTCACCCAGTTCACATGGATGCCCGAGAGTTTCGTCGCCTCCTCGTTGCCGCCGATCGCGTAGAGGCGGCGGCCGAAGACCGTGTAGGTGAGCACACAATGGGCCAGGAGTGCGACCACCACCAGCACCAGGACCGGAACGGGAATGCCCAAGACCCGTCCCTGTGCGACATCCACATACGTTTGCGGGATGCCGAGGACGGCGATGGGGCTGTCGCGCGGCGGGGAGGCATGTGGCGCCACGTAATATTTTGCAATAATGTAGATGGCCCCGCGCCCAATGCCCAACATCCCCAGCGTCACGATGAACGACGTCACATTGACAAACGCCACGATCGCGCCGTTTATCGCGCCGATCACCACCCCGGTGAGAATCCCCACCGCCAATCCCACGAAGATACCGGCAATCGGATTGGGGGTGGCCACAATGGCCATCGCACCGACGTAGCCGCAGAGCCCGGCCGCGGAACCGAGGGACAGATCGACGCCGCTGGTCACGATCACGAACAGCACGGCGATGCCGAGGATGGCGAAGTAGCTGATCGTGGACCCGAGGTTGGCGAGATTCTCGGTGGACATGAACGTGCGATTCCGGAGAATCGCCAGCGTCCCGAAAAGGATGACAAATGCAATGAAAACGCCGCTCTCGCGGCTTCGCAGGAGGCGCATGTGGAACCCCGGCCTGGCGTTCTCCAGGAGCGGGGAGGGAACCGACGGGTCAGCTGTGGCCATGCATGAATTCCAAACCGCAAAGGCGGGGAATCAGAGATTCCCGTGACGGGCACTGCGCGTGTTGCTCACCGGCGGGGTTATTTGCCGGAAAATTCTTTCACCGCGTCCTGCATGTAGGTATCCACGTTCGCCTTGGTGACGAGCGTCACGCCCGTGTCGACCTGCGTCGGGATGCTCTTGCCGTTGGATGCGTCCAGCAGCATTTCCAGCGACACCCAGCCCATTTTGTAGGTCTTCTGCACGATGCAGAACTGCACGATGCCCGCCTTGATCCCCGCGATCGTTGCAGGATCATCATCGAAGCCCGCCACGATGAGCCCCGTCTTCGTGTTGTCCGGCCGTTTGAGAACGGAAATCACGCCCGGAACGCATTCGGAGGAGACGCCGAAGATCGCCTTGAGATTCGGATGGGCCGTCAGAATATTTTCGGTGCGGGTGGTCGCCTCGGCGAGATCCCCGTGCGTGTCTTCACGCGCCACAATCGAGATTTTCGGGGCCTTCTCCGCGAGGGCTTTCTTGAATCCCTCAAACCGGTCGTCGAGGTTCAGCGTGCCGATTCCGCCTTCCAGAATCGCCACCTCGCCTTCGTTGTTCATCAACTTGGCGATTTCAACGCCGGCGTCGTAACCGGCCTTGTCATTGGCGGTGCCGACGTAGCAGAGCTCTTTGGAGGAAGGTGCCGGGGCGTCGAAGGTGATCACTTTGATCCCCGCATCCGAGGCCTTGTCGATGATGTTCTTCAGGCCCTTGTCGTCCAGAGCGGAGATCGCAATGCCCGTGGGCTTGCTGGCGATCACGCTCTCGAGCGTCTGAACCTGCAGCGGCAGCTCAAATTTCGTGGGCTCGCTCTTTTTCACTTCCACGCCATACTTCTTGGCGGCGTCCTGGAATCCCTGCCAGCAGGGCTCATAGTAGGAATGGATGCCCTTGGGCACCATCACGAAGACTTTCTGTCCGGCTTCCGGTGCCTTCTCACACGATGCGATGCCCCCGAGAAGCGTAGCCCCGCACAACAACGCCGCAGCTATCGAGCCAATCCATTTCATCCAGCAGCCTCCGCACAAGCATGAACGTCCATAATTTTACTCCGAGCCGCCTCCGTAGGTAAGCGCTCCACGAAAGCGCCCGACCGCTGCGACGGCCACGCTCTTGCCGCCCCCGCTCACATCGGTGCCAGCACCTGGGCCGTCCTGCTTGGCAGGTACAGCTGCACGCTCTGCTCCCGGCCATACATCCCCACCGCCTGCCTGGGATACATCGCAAACTCCGGCACCCGCGATTGCCCCTCGAACTGCGCCGAATCGGTGTTCAACACCACCCGGTAATTCCGCGGGTCGGGCACGGGGATCCGCAGCCCCACATAGCTTTCCGAAGAATGAAAATTGAACACGAACACCAGCGGCCCGCGGCGGAACACCAGCTGCTTGGTGTCCTCGTGACACAAAAGCTGCTCAATGAACGGGTCCTCCAGCAGATGAAACTGCTCGTCGAGCATCTGCATGGCACGATCAAAATTGTTCAGGCCGGCGTAACGCAGAAGGTCCGAGTCCACGAGTGACCATTGCCGCCGGGCGTGCTGGTAGGACCAGTTGTTCCCGAGCCGCGGGAAGTCGATCCACTCCGGATGGCCAAACTCGTTGCCCATGAACGTGAGATACCCCTCACCGCCCAACGCAAAGGTGATCAGGCGGATCATCTTGTGCAGCGCCAGGCCGCGATCAACGATCACGCTCGGCGTCGTTTTGGACATCGAGAAGTACATCTCCTTGTCCATCAGCCAGAAGGCCAGCGTCTTGTCCCCGACCAGCGCCTGGTCGTGCGATTCGGCATACCCCAGGTGCTTCTCGTGCGCCCGCCGATTCAGCAGCGTGTTATAAATCTGCGAGAGGTTCCACTGGTCGTCCGATTTTTCCTTCAGCAGCTTGATCCAGTAATCCGGAATGCCCATCGCGAGGCGGTAATCGAAGCCCAGCCCCCCCTCCTTCACCGGCCGCGCCAGGCCGACCATTCCCGAGACATCCTCCGCGATGGTGATCGCCGAGGGCTTGATCGTGTGCGCCACATCGTTGGCCAGTTGCAGGTACGCCAGCGCATCGCCATCGGTATTCAGTGAAAAATAATCATCGTAGCTGCTGAACGTTTTGCCCAGGCCATGATCGAGATAGAGCATGGAGGTCACGCCATCAAAGCGGAAGCCGTCGAAGCGGAACTCCTCCAGCCAGTAGCGCACGTTGGAGAGCAGGAAGCGCTGCACCTCGTACTTGGAGTAATCGAAACAGAGCGAATCCCACGCCACATGCTGCCCGCGGGCCCCGGCATGGAAGTACTGGTGGTCCGTGCCATCGAAGCGGTTGAGCCCCTCGTTGATGTTCTTCACCGCGTGGGAATGCACCAGATCCATGATCACCACGATGCCCAGCGAGTGGGCGGTGTCGATCAGCTCCTTGAGGTCGTCCGGCGTGCCGAATCGCGAGGAGACCGCGAAGAAGTTCGACACGTGGTAACCAAAGGATCCGTAATAGGGGTGCTCCTGAATCGCCATCAGCTGGATGGCGTTGTAATGCAGCCCGGCAATCCGCGGCAAAATGTTCTTCGTGAATTCCTGGAACGTCCCCACTTTCCCCTGCTCCTGCGCCATGCCCACGTGTGCTTCATAGACGCGCAGCGCTCCCTTCCGCCGCGGAAGATCATGCTTAAACGGATAGGCCTGCGGCGGGTTCCAGTAAATCCCGACGAAGTTCGGCGAGTCGGGCGGATCCTGCACAATCCGCCGAATGTAGGCGGGCAACCGGTCGAGGTGGGTGTCGTCGGCCCCATGCACGTGCACCTTGATGCGCGTGTCGTGCGCCAAACGATGCTGCGTGGAGTCATCCGGCAGGAACAGCGACCAGATGCCCCACTGGTCGCGCACCAGCTTGTGCGACTCGCGGTTCCACGTGTTGAAATCGCCGATCAGCGACAGCGATTTTGCTTCCGGTGCCCACTCCCGATACCACACGCCAGTCCGGTTCTCGTGAATCCCCCGATTCAGGCCAAAGTACTGGTGGCCGGTCGTCATCTCGCCGGTCGGCCCGCCATGCTGATCGAGGAGCGTGCGAAAATGCTGGTAG
>CALCHA010000264.1 GCA_937901265.1 uncultured Phycisphaerales bacterium | reverse complement strand
CGCACCGGACAGTTCTGCAAGCGCAAAGGCTGGGTACTCTGCAAGGCGGCCAACGCGACGCAGGACATGCGCTTCGATGTGCCGACGGTGGGGAGGGCGACGGTGGAGAAGCTGGCGGCGGCGGGCGGCGGGGTGCTGGCGCTGGAGGCGGGGCGGACGATTATGTTGGACAAGGAGGAGTTGCTGTGGCGCGCGGATGCGTTGGGGGTGGCAGTGGTGGGAGTTTAAGAATGACAAATTGCAAAATGACAAATGACAAATGGGGGTGAATCCGACGCAGGACGGTCGGGGCTGTGCTTGCGAGTGGGCGTCATTGTATGATCGTCGAAGGGTGAACTGATGAAAGGGCAACGATGATGGCGCCAGATCGTTGGCATGAGCGGATCGTGATGGATCGCAACATTCATCATGGGTCGCCGGTGATTCGGGGGACGCGGGTGACGGTGGGCGTGATTGTGGGAAGCATTGCCGCGGGAGATAGCGTGGAGACCATTCTGGCGAGCTATCCGCAATTGGTAAGGGAAGACGTGCAGGCGGCGCTGGAGTTGGCGGCGGAGGCGGTGAGTCAGGTGGATTTTGTGCCCGCGACGGGTGGGGAATGACCCGGGTGAAGGTGGATGAAGACCTGTCGGAAGCGGTGGTGGAATTTTTGACGCGGCGGGGTTTCGACGCGGTGAGCGTCAGGGCGCAAGGGTGGAGTGGGTGGCCGGACGACCGGGTGCTCGCGGGAGTTCAGAGCGAGGGACGGTGGCTGTTCACGGCGGACAAGGGATTCGGCGACATTCGGCGGTATGCGCCTGGAAGCCACCACGGGATTGTCTTTTTTCGCGCAGAACGGGAGAGTCGTGCGGCCTATCTTGCGCTTGCCGAGTCGCTGCTCGCATCGGTTGACCTTGCCTTGTTGGGGGGAGCATTGGTGGTTGTTTCGCATCGCGGGACAAGGGTTGTCCGGGGGCCGGCGGCCTGAGCAGAGACCGGATCAACCGGGCCGGAATACGTCGGAAAGGAAGCGCGGATGGTTGCGACCGAAGTTCAAAACGATGGAGTCGAGCGAGTCAATGACTCGTGATGAAAAGTTCCAAGGGAGGCGTTGTGATCACTTCGATCCACACGATGATGTATTCCGATGATGCGGCGGCGACGCGGGCGTTTCTTCGGGATGTGTTGGGGTGGCCGTGCGTGGCGGCGGAGTTTGATCCGGAGTGGCTGATTTTCAAGTCGGGGCCGAGCGAGATGGGGGTGCATCCGACGCGCAGCGAGTGGGAGGGGAAGACGTATGTGCATCCGCGGCATCATGCGATTTCGCTGATGTGCGATGACATCGAGGCGACGGTGAGCGAGCTGCGGGCGAAGGGGGCGACGTTTCGCGGCGGGATTCAGGACGAGGTGTATGGGCGGATCATCATGCTGATCGTTCCGGGGGTGGATGATATGCAGTTGTATCAGCCGATGCATAAGACGGCGTATGGGCTGTAGGAGGGGAGCTGGGGATGACGGAGGTGCATGATGGATGAGGTGAAGCGCGTGGTGCGGGAGCATTGGGGACGGCGGGCGGCGGGGTTTGATGCGGGGAAGACGCATGGGATTTTGTCGGCGGAGCAGGGGGAGGCGTGGCGGGAGCTGGTGCGCGGAGTGTTGGGCGAAGGGGCGAAGGAGGTGCTGGATGTGGGATGCGGGACGGGGTTTTTGGCGCTGATGGCGGCGGCGATGGGGCATCGGGCGGTGGGGGTGGACCTGTCGCCGGAAATGGTGGCGCTGGCGCGCGAGAAGGCGGCGCGGGAGGGGCTGGCGGCGGAATTTGTGGAGGGGGATGTGGAGGCGTTGGGGTTTGCGGCGGAGCGGTTTGATGTGGTGATGGGGCGGCATTTGTTGTGGACGTTGCCGCGGCCGGCGGAGGCGCTGGCGGAGTGGCGGCGGGTGTTGCGCGCGGGCGGGGACGTGGTGCTGATTGAAGGA
>CALCHA010000263.1 GCA_937901265.1 uncultured Phycisphaerales bacterium | reverse complement strand
TCGGTCGCTCCGTTACCATCGACGTGCGACAGCCGCCCGATCACCGCATTGAGGCCGCCGCTGGTGCCGTAGGTGTAGCTCATCGAGTCGCCGCCCGGCTACTCCGTCGTCAGCGGCCGCTTGTGCAGCAGACCCGGGCCGAATGCGGGGAGCAGACCAGGCGGCGGCAACCGCGTTTTGGCCAGCGCCCTTTCGTCACGGCGCATCCACGACCACTTTAAGGGCGCGGCGCATCGCGGCCGGTGGTGAGCTTCCAGAGCGTGTAAAAAATCGTCGGTGTGGCGACCAGTGACAGGATGACCGACACGCAGAGCGCCCCGATCACCGCGATCGCCAGCGGACGCAGCATGTCCGCACCGCTGCCGATACCGTACGCCAGCGGCAGCATTCCCAGCGCCGCGGCCATCGAGGTCATCAGCACGGGCCGCAGCCGCCGACGTCCGCTTTGCGTGAGCGCCTCGGCCATGGCCATGCCCTGAGCCCGCAGCACTTCGACGTAGTCCAGCATGAGGATGCCGTTCTTCGCCACGATGCCCACGCCGATGATCGCACCCAGGCGGGAAATAATGTTTTCCGACGTGCCGGTCATATAAAGTCCGGCGACGGTACCCAGCAGCGCCAGCAGGGCCCCGCAGACAATGGCGATCGGCTCGAGGAACGAGCGGAACTCCAGCACCAGCACGGTGAAAATGAGCACGACGGCCATCGCCATCACCACGAGGAGGTTGTGAAAGCTCTCCTGCTGCTGGGCGTAGAGCCCGCCGAACTCGATGGTGCCGGGAATGAACCGCAGGTCCTTGGCGAGCTTGCTCTTGATGTCCGCGATCACGGAGCCGAGGTCGGCCTTCTCAATGCCGCCGGTGACGGCCACATATTGCCGCAGGTCTTCGCGCTCCAACTCCAAATCTCCCGGCTCATGGACGACGTCGGCCACCTGGCTGAGGCGCACGGTGTTGCCGTCAGCAGACTTGAGGGGCACATTTTTCAGCGTCTCTTCGCGCGCGATCGAACGGGGATCCATCATCACCCGGATGTTCGTCAGGCGATCCCCCTCCAGCACGTTGGACGACACCGCCCCGCGCTTCGCGGTCTCGACGGCCGTGGCAATGTCGTCGCTCGTGAGGCCATAGCGCGCCGCGTCCGCGGAGCGCACGCGGTAGGTCAGCGACGGCCCGGAGACGACGAGGCCATCCTCGGTGTCAACGACGTGAGGATTTTCATCGATTTGCGCCTGGATCGCCGGTGCCGTCACCTTCAAGTAGTCCATGTCGCTGGAGAAAATTTTGATTTCGACGGGTGCCGGGCTGCTGACCAGGTCGCCGATCAAATCGCCAAGCATTCCATGCAGGTCGGCGTCGACCTGAGGTTCGACGCGTTTGATCTGCTCGCGCAGGTCGGCGATAACATCCTCAGTGGAGCGCTTGGAATTCTGCCGCAGTTTGACGAGGAAATCGCCGGAATTGGGCTCGGTGAGCTCCAGCCCGAGCGCCACGCCGGTGCGTCGCGAATAGCTTTCCACCTCGGGCGTCGCCTTGAGCAGCTTCTCGACTTCCGTCAGCGCGCGGTTGGTTTCCGCGAGGCTGGTTCCCGGCGGATTTACGTGATAGTCAAGGACAAAGCCATGCTCTTCGAGCCTGGGCAGCAGGTCCGACGCGAGCCGCCCATACAGATCCGCACCCGCCAGAGCCAGAAGCGCGCACACGCCCAGCGTCACCCAGCGATGGTGCAGCGCGCCGCGGACGGAAAACTCATAAAACCGTGTGAGCCGCCGCAGGATAAACCCGCCCTCCTCCACGCCGCCATGGGTTTCATGGGGCTTCACCCGGATGATCAGGGCGGCCAGCGAGGGCGTCAAAAACAGCGCCAGCACCAGCGACATCAGCAGCGCCACCGTCATCGTGATCGCCAGCGCCCGAAAGAACACCCCCGGCACGCCATCCAGAAACGCCAGCGGAATAAACACCACGACCGGCGTCAGCGTCGAGCCCGTCAGCGGCAGGATGATCTCGCCCATCGCCGCCTGGATCGCTTGCACGCGGGCGAGCCCTGTCGCCATCTTGGTGTGGATCGCCTCCACCACCACGATCGCATCATCGATCACCAGCCCGATGGCTGACGCGATGCCCCCCAGCGTCATCAGGTTGAAGGTCATGTGCAGCATGCGCATCGCCAGCAGCGTGGCCAGCACGGTTACGGGGATGACCATCGTCGCCACCAGCGTCGATCCCCAATCCTTCAGAAACAGAAAGAGGATCACCACCGAAAGAATCAGCCCGAAGATGATCGCATCCCACACGCTGCTTACCGAGTCCTGCACCAGCAGCGACTGATCGTAGAAAAACGCCAGCTTCACATCCGGGGGCAACTGCGCCTGCACCGCTTTGATCTGCGCCTTGAGCGCGTTGACGATGTCCACCGTGCTGCCGTCGGGCTGGCTGCGCACCATGATCAGCACCGCCGGCTGGCCATCCGCCGTCACAAGGGTCGACGCCGGCTCCGCGCCGCGCTCCACGGTCGCGAAGTCCCGCACCCGCACCGGCCGATCGCCGTTCATGCCCACGACCCGGTTCGCCAGATCCGCCGGCCCACGCACGCGGCCATCGACCAGCGTGAGATACAGCGTGTTGTTCTCTTCATGCAGACCGCCCGCCGCCACCACGTTGTTTTTCACCAGCGAATCGGAGACCTGCGTCAGCGACAGCCCGCTCGCTGCCAGCCGGATCGGGTCCGCCACCAGATGCAGTTCCGGCTCGCGCCCGCCCACCAGATCCACGCGCGCCACGCCGTCAATCCGCAAAAATCGCGGCTGGATCACATCCTCCGCCGCCACCGTCAGCGCCGTGATCCCTCGCTTCTGGCTCGTCACGCTGATTCCCGCAATTGGAAACACCGAGAAAGTCAGCCGATAGGCCCGCGCATCCACCGTCGCCGGCAAGCTCGACCGCACCTGCGCCAGGCGGCTCCGCACCGCCAGTTCCGTCAGGTCCATGTCCACACGCCACGTGAAAAACACATTCACCACGCTCGAGCCCCGCCCCGTGTTCGACCGTATGCTCACCACCCCCGGGACATCCTTCATCGCCTTTTCGACCGGCTTGGTGATGTTCGCCATCATCTCATCGGCCGGCATCTCGCCGTTGTCGATCATGATCGTGACGCGCGGAAAGTTGGTCTGCGGAAACACGCTCGACGGCATCGACATCGCCGCGTATATCCCCGCCAGGCACAGTCCCAGCACCAGAAACACAATGCCCTTCCACTGCCCGATCGCGATGTTGCCCAGTTTTGATGCCATCGGCCCGCCCGTTAATCCACAACTTTCACGCGCGTCGCCTGCGGCAACCCATACGCTCCCGCCGTCACCACCGTTTCCCCCTCCTTGAGCCCGTCTGCCGTGATTTCCACCAGCCCCTTTTCACGCAATCCCACCTTCACCGACTTATGCGTCGCCTGATCCCCCTCCAGCGTGGCGATCACCCAGTCGCCATTCTCATCCTGAACCACTGCATTTTCCGGTGCCGCCAGAACGTCATCATGTTCCGCCGTCACGATCCGCACCCGCACCCACATCCCCGGCCGAACCTTGGCATCCGCCGGCAGGTCCACCTCCACCTGCACCGCCCCGGTCTTCGCGTCCCCCTGCGGGCTCACCCCCGCCACTTTGCCGATTACCACCCCCTCCTCGCTCTCCTCCGGCCATTGCGTGCCGGAGAGAAGTACCTGCGCCTTCAATCCCAGCGCCTCGGCCCCCAGTTCATTCGCCGGCACATCCACATCGACCATCAGGCGGTCGAGGGCGATCACCTGCACCACCACTTTCGTCGGATCCACGGCCTCGCCGGGATTCACCGCGACGCTCATCACCGTTCCATCCAGCGGGCTCCGCACGGTCAGCATTTCCTCCTGCACCCGGGCCGACGAAAGCGCCGCCTCCGCCGCCACGCGCTTCGCTTCGGCCTGCGCCAGTTCCTGCGCGGTCGGCCCGGATTTCAGCAGGTCCATTTGTCGCTGGTTCGCCTGCAGATCGTTCTGGGCCGCCGCCAGATCCGTGGCAGCCTGCTCCACGCTCTTGGCGCTCGCCCCGGTCTCCGCGGCCAATTGTTTCGCCCGCTCATACGCCCGCTGCGCCGCAGCCACCGCCCCCTGCGATTTTTCGATCGCTACCTGAGCGATCTGCACCTGCGCCGGCCTGGGCCCCGCTTTCAACGCCGCCTCCGCCGCCGTCGCATCCGCCACTCCCGCCTGCGCCTGCAGCACCGCGGCCTTCGCCACACGGTCGTCCAGTTGCAGCAGCGGATCCCCAGCTTTCACCGCCTGGCCCGTCTGGCACAGGACCTCGCGCACCACCCCCGCCACCGGCGCCGCGATCGCCGCCGATGCCGCCATCTCTTTGCCGCGCTGTGGCCGCGGCGCCACCGTGCCGCCCCCCTCCATGTACTCGTGCAGCGTCGCCTTCACCAGGCGCCCCGTGTGCACCGGAATCTCGTTCTTGCTGTTGTCCGGATCCTCATCCGTCGCCACCGCGACTTCCTGCGGATCGGCCGACGGGTGCGCGACGATGAAGTCCT
>CALCHA010000262.1 GCA_937901265.1 uncultured Phycisphaerales bacterium | reverse complement strand
CACGTCAGCCCCTCCGCCGCCCCCTTCGCCGTGGCGTTAAGATACGTGTGCCCCAGCATCACCACGGTCCGCTCCTCCCCGGCGGCCACCTGTGGTGGAAATTTCGGCGACTTCCCCGAGTCCAGCACCCGCCACTCAAGGATCCCCGTCGAGTTCTGCCCCTCCCCATCAAACTCCAGCCGCAGCTTCGTCGTGCGGATCTCGTCAAACGTCGTCGTCTGCCACTTGCCCCCCTCCACCCCCAGCCCCTTCACCTCCGGCACCGCCTTGAACGTCTGGCCATCCCAGTACAACAGCCGGCTCGCCACCGGCAAATGCACCCCCTGCCCATCCGCCCACCAATAGACCGCCGCTTCATGCGTCGTGATCGCCTTGGGCCAGTCATATTCCACCCATTGCGTCCCCTTCTGAGGCCAGTTGCCATACGCGCCATGCGAATGGTCCCCCACGTTCCGCGGCTGAAAGCCATCGTTGATGGCATCCAGCGTCTCATGACCCGACACGAAGCTGGTCGAGGGCGTGGCAAACAACGCCAGGTTCCCCGCCGCCGTCGCCACCGCGGGTGCCGCCCTCGTCGCCACCACGCGCGGCGCCGCCCCCAGCCACATCCCCGCCGCCACCGTCACCGCCGCCGTCGCTGCCACTGCAAATCGCTTCACCAAAGCTCTCCTCTCATGTCGCCAGCGGACACTATAACCGAAGGACCCCCCGCCGATGGACCACCTCACCGGATCACCTCGCCCGTGTAGGGATTGAGGATGAACACGTCCGCGTGCTGCCGCAGCCACGTGTTCGCATCCAGCGTCGGCGAGGCCGTCCGCGACTCCAGATACAGCGCCGCGTCATACACCAGAAACCCCGGCGAGCTCACCGCGTCCCACGGTGCCGTGGGCGTTGCCTCCAAATTCCACGCCGCCACCACCTCGTTGGGCACCAACACCGGATCCGGGGCCAGCCCATTCCACAGCACCATTTGACCCCCACTGTCAAAGAGAATCACGCGCGACTTGCTGTCCCGCTGATCCGTACTCTTCCGAAAGTTGTTCGCCCCCTGCAGCGTCGCCACCTGCACACCCGCGGGCAGTTGCCGTGGACCACTTCCCGCCACCCGCCCAAAGTTGCGAATCCGTCCGTCGATCGAATACTGCGCAATCAGCTGCACATACGTGGTCGACGCGGTGTAATTCGAAGCCGGGAACTCGTAAATCACCAGCCCCGTCGGCCGATGCGTTACCAGCGCCACCGACCGCGCATGCGCCAGCAGGCTGGTCAACATGTTCACCGCCTGCTTCTGTGGCTGGCCCTGTGTCAGACTTCGTATCGTCGGCACCGCGACCGCAGCAAGCACCACGAGGATGGAAATCACCACCATCAGCTCGATCAGCGTCATCGCCCTGCTTCTCATCGTCGTCCTCACCCCCTTCGCCCCCGCGCTTCCGCCATCCAGCCGCCATCCCCAATCAACGCCGCCCCCCCTGTTTTCTTACATCACCACGAGCCCCGGGACCTGCCCACATGCCTGTGGCCCGACGGCTCTCGTGAACGCGGAGGCGGAGGGATTCGAACCCCCGGACGCCTTGCGACGTCTCCGGTTTTCAAGACCGGTGCATTAAGCCGCTCTGCCACACCTCCAAGGGTCCCCCCGTCACCACACGTTACCCCTTCAGCCCCATCTGCGTCAATTCGGCGCCACCGGACGCGAAGCTGTCGTACCCCCTTCCCCTCCGCCGCAAAAACGAACAAGGCAGCCACTGCCGCCTTGTTCCAAAATCACGAAAATCCCCCCACCCTGTCAATTCTGCAGGTGGCATACCGGTCTCCGGCCCGCAAAGCCCCCGCCCACCTCATGCCAGTGCCCGATCGACTCCTCGTCCGCCTTCCAGCACAGCAGCACCTCCCGCCCTTCATGGATCGCCGGGAAGTCCAGCAGCGCCCGCGACGGGTCCTTCAGATCGACCCCCAACTGCGTGAGCTCCTCGATTAAGCGCTCCAGCCGCTCCGTCGCCCGATCAAAATCCGTTTGCAGGATCGCCTGCTCGCGCGGCGTCAGGTCGGAAAGACCTGCGCTTAATTCCGCGTGAATCCGCAACCGCGAGGCCTGCGACTTCTGAATGTCCGCCGCGATCCGCTTCACCAAGGGAAGCGCCCGCTGCGCCTCCGCCAGACTGAAATACTTCTTGCCCTGTTTCACAACGCCCACCGTCTTGATTGCTGAAGAGAACTGGGTCATACCACGCCTCTTTTCAAAACGCCTTTCACACTCATTCTAGGCCCCCATTCCAAGCCCCGAACGGAGCCGTTCGCAGCAAGCCCCCTCAGTGCCATCGGGAAAACCCGACACCTCGCTCCAATGCAAAAGAAAAGCCAATCGCTCTCCCTGCTGATTTTCCCCCCATTTTCGCAAACCGCACACACTCTCCTGTGCCAAAAACCCCGCCAAATCCCTGCTCCACCATACACTTACGTCGCCCCCTTCCCAACCGTCCCGCCCGCAGGCACCGCCAGGATCACCACGTTCCCCGGCGTATCCGGAAGCGCCAGGTCGAGCAGTTCCGCGACCTCCAGCTGCGCCAGCCCGCACCGCCCGTGACCGATCAGCTCCGCTGATACGCGCGCACGTCGCGTTTCGATCGTGTTTCGCCCGCCTC
>CALCHA010000261.1 GCA_937901265.1 uncultured Phycisphaerales bacterium | reverse complement strand
AACTCAACGAACACGCCACCTTCACCTTCTCAGTCACCGCACCCAACTACCCTGCCGGCGACACCCTCGCCGCCAGCGCCACCGTCGATGGCCAAGGCTACGCCACCGGCTACAAAACCATCGACTACCCCCACATCACCTTCCTCACCCTCCAACCCCCCGCCCATCTCCACGCCCTCGCCCTCGATCTGAAATGCACCGCCAAAAACATCGCCTACCTCCCCGGCGCCGGCGACTCCGTCAGTGAATGCATGACCGCCATGGGCCTCAACGTCACGCAAATCACCGGCAAAGACCTCACGCCCGAAACCTTGAAAAAGTTCGACGCCGTCGTCCTCGGCGTCCGCGCTCTCAACGTCCGCACCGACCTCCCCTCCATGCAGCCGCTCTTCGACTACGCCACCGCCGGCGGCACGGTCATCGTCCAGTACAACCGCCCCGACGGCATCAAGGTCTCCACGATCGGGCCCTTCGAACTTCGTCTCTCCTCCAACCGCGTCACCGACGAAAACGCGCCCGTGACGTTCCTCGCCCCCGATTCTGCCGCTCTCAATACGCCCAACAAAATCACGCAAGCCGACTTCGACAACTGGACCCAGGAGCGCGGCATCTATTACCCCGCCACGTGGGCCAAGGAATACACGCCGATTTTGTCCGCCTCCGACCCCGGCGAACAACCGCTCGCCGGCGCCCTCCTGATCGCCCCGATGGGCGACAAAGGCCACTTCGTTTACACGTCGCTGGTTTTCTTCCGCGAGCTTCCCCAGCCCAACCCCGGTGCCTACCGCCTGTTCGCCAACCTCCTTTCCCTCAGCAAACCGTAACGCTCATCAGAGCCGCGCCCGTAAGGAAGCGACCGGCTTGTCATCGCAACCACATCGGTCGCTCCCTCACGGTCGCGGCTCTGATACAGGGACACGCCCATGCCGCACCCCCCATCGGATGACCCCTCTTCCCACCCAAGCGGCAATGAGTCATGGGCAATCGGCAATTCGGCCGAACCCCTTGAAAACGACGAAAGCACTGGCCTGCCGCTGATTTCCACGTGGGCCCGGCTGTACGTGTTCGTGCTCGCCACTTTTGTCCTGGTGGTGATTGCCCTGCTGTGCCTCACGAGGTTCTACTCGTGAGTTTGCTCGACTATGTCGTATTGTTCGGCTCCATCCTCGCCATCGCGTTGTATGGCATCCTCCGCACCCGCGGTAAAAAGAATCTTCACGACTATCTCCGCGGCCAGAAAAAGCAGCACTGGTTCTTCATCGGCCTCTCCGTCATGGCCACGCAGGCCTCCGCCATCACGTTCCTCTCCACCCCCGGCCAGGGGTATGCGGGCGGGCTCGCCTTCGTGCAGAACTACTTTGCCGTCCCGCTCGCCCTGGTCATCATTGCGGCCTTTTTTCTTCCGCTCTATCGCAAGCTCAATGTGTACACGGCGTACGAATTCCTCGGCAAGCGTTTCGATCAAAAGACCCGCCTCCTTGCCGCGGCTATTTTTCTTCTGGCGCGCGGGCTCGCCGCCGGCATTACCATCTATGCCCCAGCGATCGTGCTCTCGACGGTGTTCAACTGGTCGCTGCCGCTCACCATCATTGGGGCCGGGATCACCGTCACCGCGTATACCGTCATCGGCGGATCGGATGCCGTGACGCAGACGCAGAAGTATCAAATCGCCATCATTTTCGTGGGCATGGTTTCGGCGTTCATCATCCTCCTGCAGAAGATCCCCTGCTCGTTCACGGACTCGCTCGCCCTCGCGGGGCACTTCGGAAAACTCAATGCCGTCGATTTCTCTTTGGATCCCAAGAAGGATTACACGGTCTGGACAGGCATGTTCGGCGGCATTTTCCTGATGCTGTCTTACTTCGGTACGGACCAGTCGCAAGTGCAGCGCTATATCTCCGGCGACAACCTGCGGGAATCGCGGCTTGGGCTGATGTTCAATGCGCTGTTGAAGATTCCGATGCAATTTTTCATCTTGCTGCTAGGCGTGATGCTGTTCGTGTTCTTCCTTTTCCACTCAGGGCCCATATTCTTCAATCGATTGAAGCTGAGCGAACACCTGGCGTCGGCCGAAAACGTCACGGTGGAACTTGTCGTCCGCGATCCCGGCGGACCGGGCGAGGTCACCTACAATGAAGGCAAAATTCTGACCTCCCTTACCGCTGACTTCGCCGAAGATCAGACCGCCCTCTCCCGCCATCTCCAGCGGTGGATTACCGCCCGGGCCCAAGCCGATGCATCCGCCCAGGTTGATGCCCTCGCCGATGTGGAGCAGTACCAGCAGCGACAGCAGGACATCCGCGATTCCGTCAAACGCGTGCTCGCCAAGGCGCCACACACCGTCTCCACCAAAGACTCCGACTACATCTTCATCAC
>CALCHA010000260.1 GCA_937901265.1 uncultured Phycisphaerales bacterium | reverse complement strand
GGGTGCTGTTCATCACCATTTCGCTGGCGTTCGTCACACTGTTCCTGGTGTTGCCGCTGCTCGCGGTGTTTTACGAAGCGCTGCACAAAGGGCTGGCGTTTTACTTCCGTGCGATCTCCGCGCCCGATTCCATCGCGTCGATCAAGCTCACCTGCCTGGTAGCGCTGTTCGTGGTGCCGCTG
This sequence comes from uncultured Phycisphaerales bacterium, assembly GCA_937901265.1. Classification (GTDB taxonomy): domain Bacteria; phylum Planctomycetota; class Phycisphaerae; order WQYP01; family WQYP01; genus CALCHA01. The sequence continues at coordinate 5,322 of CALCHA010000260.1, read as the reverse complement.
AACACTTTCTTCGGGATCGTCGCCGCGTGGGCGATCGCCAAGTTTGAATTCAAGGGCAAGACGCTCCTGACCACGCTGATCGACCTTCCTTTCTCGGTTTCCCCGGTGATCGCGGGGATGCTCTTTGTGCTGCTCTTCGGCCGCGGGGGCATTCTGGAGCCGCTGCTGGCCGGGCACCGCATCCGGATCATCTTCGCCCTGCCGGGGATGATTCTCGCGACGCTGTTTGTGACGTTTCCCTTTGTGGCGCGGGAGCTGATTCCCCTGATGCAGGAGCAGGGCACGCAGGAAGAGCAGGCGGCGATTTCGCTGGGGGCGTCGGGCTGGCAGACCTTTCGCAGCCTGACGCTGACGAACATCAACTGGGGGCTGCTCTATGGCGTGCTGCTGTGCAATGCCCGCGCGATGGGCGAGTTCGGGGCGATCTCGATGGTCTCGCAGAATTTCCCCGGCCAGCGGACGCTGCCGCGGGAGATTGAGTACCTGTACAACAGCTATGGCGGGCTGTCGATACCGGGGGCCTTCGCGCTGGCGACGCTGCTGGCGATGCTGGGGCTGGTGACGCTGTTGATCAAGTCGTTTCTCGAATGGAGAATGCGCGTCGCCGGCGATGAGGCCGGTGCGGCGTCGTGAAGAATATGCAGGCGGGGAAGCGTGTCGCGGGCAGTGGATACGCGCCTTCATACAACGCGGTGGTCAATCTTCACGCACTCTGAACACACGGTCGGTAACGTGCGGCAACTCGTGGGCCCTTTTCTGCCCGCCGCGCACCGGGCGCGATGGAGAACGGACGGACACTTTTTCGGAGAGAACCCATGCCCCCTTCCCGTTGGTCGGCTTCCGCTGCGATTGCGGCAAGCCTGATGACCCTCGCCGTTGTTCCCGCCCTTCGCGCCGCCGACAACGACGCGCCGCCGAGCGACGTCGCCGCGGAGATCCAGGCGTTGAAGAGCCGCATTGCGGACCTTGAACGCAAGGAGGGCGATAACTGGCTTACCGAGGCACGCACTGAACAGATCAAGGCCATCGTGCAGGATGTGCTCGCCGACGCCCGGACGCGGACGCAATTCGCCGACGGTCCCTCCTTCGGCTACAACAACGGCTTCTTTGTGCAGACGCCGGATGCCAACTACAAACTGGTCGTCAACGGCTACGCCCAGATGCGCTACGAGTACGCCCGGCAGAACGCCACCAACGGGCGCACGCTCCCCAGCCGCAGCATCGGCAGCGGCTCCTCAGCCCCGAAAACCACCCCGGATGACCCGGGCAATGCCAGCGGCTTTGACATCCGCCGGGCACGCATCAGCTTTTCCGGCAATGTCATCAACCCCGACATCACCTACAAATTGGAAGGCGACTTCGAAGGCACCTCTTCGGGCACCTTTACCGTCACCGACGCCTTCGTTGGGTATCGCCTCACCGACTACGCCAAGCTTCGCGCTGGCTCCTTCAAGGTGCCCTTCGCCAAGGCGGAACTCACCTCCGATCCCACCGGCAGCTTCCCCGAGCGGGCGGAGATTCTCTCCCCTTTCGACCCTGTACGCTCACTCGGTGTCTCGCTCTACGGCGATATCCTCCCCGGCACCCTGAGCTATGAAGTGAACGTCAACGACGGCTCTCGCGCCAATACGCTTCGCCAGGTCGATGTCACCGGCAACACGCCCAACCTCGACAACCGCCTGGGCTTCTATGGCCGCATGCAGTGGGCAGGTGCGGGCAAGATCAGCCAGTTTGCTGACGAATCGGACCTTCGTGCGGCCTCGGACAACGCCGCGTTTATCTGGATGCTCGGTGCGGCCGCGGGCTACGAATCGCAGAACGCCACCAACAACGCCTTCCCCTCCCCGCAAACCACCGCCGTCGCCCAGGGCCTCTCCAACGGCAATGGCCCCGGCTTCACCAATTACACCCTCAACGGCGACATCTTTCGCGCCACCGTCGATTGGTCCGCCAAGTGGCAGGGCCTCTCGCTGCTGGCGGCGGGCTACTTTCAGCAGATCAACGCCAACGCCGGCAACACCTCCTCCACCAGCACCTCCGCCTCGACGGGACCTTTCGGTGCCTCCGATGCCTCCTTCTTCCAGCATGGCTACTACGCCCAGGTGGGCTATTTCGTGATCCCTCAAAAGCTCGAAATCACCGGCCGGGCGGGAGCCCTCTTCACCGAAGGCTACCCCAACGTCGGCGAGTACTACTCCCTGGGCACCAACTACTATTTCTACGGCCACAACCTCAAGCTGCAGTCGGATGTGACCTACTCTCCCGAATCCCCCTATACCGACACCGCCGCCCTGCAACTGCAGAACGCCAGCGATCTGGCGTTTCGCGTGCAGTTGCAGTTGAAGTTTTGATCGGGAGGCGGGGTGAGGCGATGGAGGCCCTTCCCTCGTGGGGAGGGCTTTTTTTGTTTTTGCGGCGGTGGGTGTCGGCGTTTCCTTGTGGAGGATGAAATGGGATATGCTGATGGGCAATCCCGGGGGAGTGGTGATGGTCGCGAACGGTGAGGAACAGGCGATGCGAAAAATGCGGGTTGCAGTTTCGGTGATGGCGGTAATGGTGCTGGCGGCGGGGGCGCGGGGGGCGGACGATGCGCCCTCCGTGGCGAAGCGGCCGGACGCCTTTTTCACGACCGAGGCGGGGCGCGCGGCGGTGGACCACGTGGTCAGCTGGCAGGGCCACGGGCCCGGCGCGGTGATGGGCTGGCCCAAGGCCTACAGCACCGCGGTCGCCTGGCCGAACGATCCGACGAACCCCGCACAAAAGAAGATCGAGTGGAATTCGATTGCCACGATCGACAATGGGGCGACCCATTCGGAACTGCGGATCCTCGGGCGGGCCGTCACCTTGAATCCGGATCTGGATCCAGCGCGACTGGGTCGCTGGAAGGCCTCCTTTGACAAGGGGCTCGATGCGCTCTGTGCGGTGCAGTATGCCAATGGCGGCTGGGCCCAGCGGTTTCCCGTCGATGCCCCCGGGCAGGCCGCCTACGCCCCGCGGATCACCTTCAACGACAATGCAATGACCGACGTGCTCGTGGAGTTGAAAGCCATCGCCGCGGGAGAACCCCCCTACGCATGGGTGGATGCCGAGCACCGCGCCAAGGCCAAGGCGGCGTTCGACAAAGGCATCACCTGCATCCTCGATTGCCAGATCAAGGTCGATGGCGTGCTGACGGGCTGGTGCGCCCAGCATGATGAAAAGACGCTGGCCCCGGCGGCCGGGCGGGCCTTTGAGCCGGCCTCCATTTCGGGCGGGGAGAGCGCCAACATTGCCCTGCTGCTCATGTCCATCGAGAAGCCGAACGACCGCGTGAAGGCGGCGATTGACGCGGTGGCGGCGTGGTATGAGAAAGTGAAGATCGTCGACAAAAAATCGGAAGGGGTGACCGGGGCGGATGGCAAGCGCGACCGCGCGCTGGTGGATTCACCCGGGGCGGTGACCTGGGCGCGGTTTTACGATGTGAAAACCGAAAAGCCCATCTTTGAGGGGCGCGACTCGGTGATTCACGATTCCATGGCCGACATCGAGCGGGAGCGGCGGACCGGCTATTCCTGGTATGGCCCCTGGGGAGGCAATGTGGAGCGGATCTATGCCAAGTGGAAAAAAGCGCATCAGTGACCGCGGGCGGACCTCGCCGTTTCTCCGATTGGGACAGCGACCCTCCTACGCCCTCGGCTGCGGTCATCCCGCGGGTTTGACGATGCCTTCGCCGGGTTTCACGGGCGTTGCCGAGGGGTGGGCTTTGAGCGTGCCGGCATCGAAATCCCTGGCGATGGCGGCGGCGGTGAGGGTGGTGTCGAGGGGGATGCCTTTTTCCTTGAGGAACGCGGCGACGTCGGGCGCCGTGGCCCCAGCGCTGTTGTCCTTGTCATTCAAATCGACCCGAGCGACGTCCCCCTTGCCCATGCCCGGGGCGAAGGTCAGCAGATCGAGCGAGAGCGTCAGGCCGCCGGCGGGCGCCGCGACGACCTTGATCAATTGACCAGCTTTGACAACCCCCTTGCTCTGGTCGATCTTTTCCTGATTCTCCGGGGTGGCCTTCGCGTCTTTAACGACCTGGGCGGTTTTGGCGATCATGGCCTGCCAGAGGTCCGCCATGCCGGCGCTGTCCTGCGCGGTGAGCGGGAGGGTCAATGCCACCACCGTCTTGTCGCGTTTGAAGGCGAGCGTGCCTGCCTTGGCCGCGGCTTCGACAGCCTTGAGCGACTCGGCGCTCATGACCATGGCCGGGTCGATTTTCGAGGCCGGATCGGTGGTCGCCGTCGCCGTCTCGATGCTGATGTTCTGCAGCGTTTGTTCCTTGAGTTGCGCCCAGGTGGCGGTGGCTCCGCCATCGGCGCGGCGCTTGAGCTCCGCATCGATGGCGGTGGGAAGGTCGGTGTCGGTCAGCGACTTGCTAAATTCTTTGAGGCCCGCATCGATGACCGCGCCGGGCACCGTCATGCCCTGGTAGTAGCCGACCTTGCCCCCCTCGACGAAGAAAGTACCGGGGAGGACGGTCACGCTGGAGAGCTTGGCGGCCGTGGGCAGCGTTTCCATGGTGGTGGGGCGGCTGGCGAAAATATTCAGCGGCGTGAAGGTGCCCTCGCCGGCGCGGAGGATCGTCCATCCTGCCATGGCCATGGTGTCCGCTCCGCCCGGCACGGCCGGGGCGAGCCAGTTGTCGCGGTTGTTGTACAGGGCGGCGAGGTAGTCCAGATCGTCCTGATCGGTCGCCCGGATGTCGGTCAGGACCATGAGCATGTGGAACTCGTCCTTGCCCGCATCATATTTCACATAGTCGCGCTCCTGAGCGCTGATGCAGGAGGCGACCAGGGCCACAGCCGCCGCGATCGCCGCCATCGCCAGGACCCGTCCCGCCCGCAGGTTGTGCAACCGTGCCATATGTCGCTCCTGAAAAAGAGTACGTGAATCGAGGAATGATTATACCGGACAGCGAAGATCGACGCTGGGTGGCTGGCAGGGGCGGGCGGGGAGGATGCCCCAGGGCAAAGGCACTCTCTTTTTGTGGATCGACTTCAGGGTGGCCGACCCCATCCCGATCTCAAGACGCCTGCTCCCAGGCCATCCCATCTGCGCCGCTTCGCAAGGAAAAGATGCTTTTGTCCGTGGGGAGGCTCTGAGGGGAGGCCCTGGAGAAGACTGAAGGTTGAGTCGGAACTGGAACCGCTACACAAGGGATTCGCGGGCCAAACACAGCCTCTCCGCGTGCCTCCGTTACCTCCGCTTCTCCGCGTCAAAAAGCAATGTGGCAGGCAGGGGTTGAGGATCCTCAGATCGGAAGAGCGTCGTGTAGGGAAAGAGTGTAGATCTCGGTGGTCG
>CALCHA010000259.1 GCA_937901265.1 uncultured Phycisphaerales bacterium | reverse complement strand
CAATTCCGACTACAATCATCGGAATCAGGATTGTGGATTGCGTACATGGAATGAGTACCGAATGCTCAGGTTGCTTGACTCGATCAACTCCCCCGCCGACCTCAAAAAGCTCCCGCTCGATCAGCTTTTGACCCTCGCGCAGGAATGCCGCGAGGTGATTATGAACACCGTGGGTGCGAATGGTGGTCACCTTGCCCCGAACCTGGGGACGGTGGAAATCGCTTTGGCCATGAACATCGTGTTCAACTTCCCGCAGGACCGGCTGTTGTGGGATGTGGGGCACCAGTGCTACACGCACAAACTGGTGACGGGGCGGTACAAGAACTTCGTGAATCTGCGCAAGAAGGGCGGGATTTCCGGCTTCCCGGAGCCACTGGAATCGCCTTATGATTTCTTCGCGGTCGGTCATGCGGGCACGTCCATCTCGACGGCCGTGGGAATGGCGCGGGGCGACCTGCACAACCAGCTGGACACCAAAGTGGTGGCCCTGGTGGGGGATGCATCGATCGTCAATGGCCTGTCGTTCGAAGGGCTCAACAACGCGGGGACGCTCCAGCGGCAGATGCTGATCATCCTCAACGACAACTCCATGTCCATCAGCGAACCGCAGGGGGCCTTCGCCAACTACCTCGAACACCTGCGGGTCACGACCACCTACGACGAAGTGAAGAAGAAAATTCAGCACCTGCTGGAGCAGATTCCCTACGGGCAGCGGATTTCGGACATCGGCTACAACATCAAGCAGGGCATCAAGAACACGCTCGCCCCGGGCCATATTTTTGAAGATCTGGGGCTCAAATACTTCGGCCCGGTGGATGGCCACGACTTGCCCGCCCTGATCGAGAAGCTCAACGAGCTCAAGGACTTGCAGACGCCGGCCGTGCTGCACATCAAGACCGTCAAGGGCAAGGGCTACGAGTGGGCCTGCGATGACCCGACCACCTTTCATTCGCCCAAGCCCTTCCGTGTCGAAGGGTGCCGCGTCGTGCTGGAAAAGGGCAATGGCCGTTCGTGGACGGCGGCCTTCGCGGACGCCATGGTGGCGCTGGCCAAAAAGCACCCGGAAATCGTCGGCATCACCGCCGCCATGCCCGACGGCACCGGCATGATCAAGCTTAAACCCACCTTTCCGCACCGCTACTTCGACACCGGCATCTGTGAAGGCCACGCGACGGCGATGGCGGCGGGCATGACCAAGGCGGGCCTGCGGCCGATCGTCGCGATTTACTCCACGTTCCTGCAGCGGGCGTTCGACCAGGTTTTCCAGGAAGTCTGCCTGCAGGGGCTGCCGGTGATCTTCTGCTGCGACCGCGCCGGCCTTGTCGGCGACGACGGGGCGGTGCATCACGGCTTCTGCGACCTGGCGTTTCTGCGGAGCCAGCCGGGGATCGTGCTGATGGCTCCCTCGGACGAACCGGAGCTGCTGCGCTGCATGGATTTGGCGGTGGCGCTCGATAAGCCGACGGAGATTCGCTATCCCCGCGACAATGTGCCGCCGACGCCGCTGGGCGAGGACACGGCGTGGGGCATCACGCGGACGGGTGGGGTCTCGCGGACGCTGCGTGAGGGGGCGGATGCGACGATTGTCGCCTATGGCTCCCTGGCCTGGCAGGCGCTCGACGCGGCCAAGCTGTTGGAGGCGGAGGGTCTGCAGGTGGGCGTGGTGGATGCACGCTTCTGCAAGCCGCTGGATGGGGCAATGATCGAGCGCGTCTTTGCCAAGGGCACCGCGGTGATCACCGTGGAAGATCATGCGGCGATCAACGGCTTTGGCACGGCGCTGCTGGAGCATGCCACCGAGCAGCGTTTCGACACCCGCCTGATGACGCGGCTGGGCCTGCCGGACCGCTTCATCAAGTTCGCCTCACGCGGCCAGCAGCTCGCGGAAGTGGGTCTCGACGTGGCGGGCATCGCTCGCAGCGTGCGAGCGGCGATTGAAGAAGCCAACGCCCCCCGGGAGATGCCCGCGGCCAAGCGGTTGTCGCCGCAAATGCGGTGATGCGATCAGCGGGTCCTGGGACGCTCTGGAGTTCTGCAGCGGAACGAGGAAACACCGATGGTTTGGGGAGAAGCGATAGGTGTGGCGTGCATCCGTGATCCGCGGGACCCGGCGGTTTGGTCGCGGACGCCGGCCCGGGTGTGCGAGGTGCTCGCGACGCGGGGTCGGCTCGGGCCTGCGTTCTGGGGATTGCCCACGACCAGCGTGGGGATGGTGGTACGATCGGCATTGGCGGCGGCGCTGCACGGGGATCCGACAAATGTTCGGGGGTACCTCCACGACCGGCGCCTCCGCGGGGTGCAAGGCCGCCATATTGCCCGGGCCATTGAACGGGCGGGGGTGTCGACCGTGCTGCATTTCTCGGGAGACCGCTACCTGCCGCTGCCCGAACCGCTCGATCCGCGGGTGCGGCATTACATGATCATGGACTCCACCTGGAGCTATTGGGCCAAGCGGGAGGGGGCGGGGCGGTACCGCAACGCGGTGGATGACGATCTGCGGCGTGCCTATCACCAGATGACACACCTTTTTTGCATTCCGGAACATGCGAAAGACTCGCTGGTGCAGGATTATGGCATTCCCGAGCAGAAGATCACCATCGTGGGAACGGGCACGGGGGTGATCCAGCCTTTCCATGGGGAGAAGGACTTCGCCTACGAGGCGATTCTTTTCGCCGGCAAGGGGCGGCTGGAGGGCAAGGGTGCGTACCTGCTGATCGAGGCGTTCAAGCGGGCCCTCGCGCAGCGGCCGAAGCTGCAGTTGTGGCTGGTGGGGGATCCCTCGTTCGCAGAAGTGGCGGCCACGACGGCCAACACGACGGCGTTCGGGTTCCTGGAGCTGCCGGAGTTGCAGGCACTCTTTGAAAGGGCCTCCCTGTTTGCGATGCCGGCGGTGCAGGAGCCCTGGGGACTGGTGCTGATCGAGGCGCTGCTGTGCAAGACGCCGCTGCTGGGGCTGAACCGGGGGGCGTTTCCGGAAATTGCGCGGCAGGGGCGGTTTGGGTTTGTGGTCGAGGAGCCGACGGCAGACGCGGTGGCGGCGGGCGTGCTGGAAGCGTTTTCAGACACCTCGCGACTGCAACGGATGGGTGAGGCGGGGCAGCGCTTTGCCATGGAGCATTTTACGTGGGAGAACGTGGTGGACCGCATGCTCACGGTCATTGACAGGGAGAACGTCGTGGAGCCGGTGGCGGCGGAGTGGGAAGGGGCATCATGAGCGGTCGGGCGCTCGCGCTGACGACGATCAACGGTTCGGACAATCGCTGCCTGCAAACGCTGGCGGCGGGGGCATCGCGTCACGCATTGCCGTTTTATGTAGCCGGCGATACCAAAACGCCGGCGGGGTTTTCGTTGGAGGGGGTGACCTATCTGTCACTCGAGGAACAGGAGCGGCAATTTCCGGCGTTTTGCGCGCTGCTGCCCAGGAAGCACTACGGGCGGAAGAACGTGGCGTATCTGGCGGCGATGCGCGATGGGGCGGAGGAGATCCAGGAGACGGATGATGACAATTACCCGCGCGCGGGGTTTTGGGGCGATCCGCTAAGCGGGCAGGAGACGATGGAGGAGGTGGCGGGACCGGAGGGGGAGGGGTGGGTGAATGTGTATGGGGTGTTTGCGAAGCAGCGGATTTGGCCGCGGGGCTTGCCACTGGAGATGGTGCATCATTCCGCGCCGCGGGTGGTGGGCCAGCGGGCGGCGGGAAAAGCCCTGGTGCTGCAGGGGTTGGCGGATGAAAACCCGGATGTGGACGCGGTCTACCGGATGGTGGCGGATTTGCCAATGTCGTTTGAGCAGCGGCCGGCGGTGATCGTCGCGCCGGGGGCGTGGTGCCCCTTCAACAGCCAGAACACCATCTTCCGCAGACGTGCGTTTCCGCTGCTGTATCTGCCGTCGTTCTGTTCATTTCGCATGACCGATATCTGGCGAAGCTTCGTGGCGCAGCGCTGTCTGTGGGAGTTGGGGGAAGGCGTGGTGTTCCACGCGGCGACGGTGTACCAGGAGCGCAACGAGCATCGCCTGCTGAAGGATTTCGAGGATGAAATTCCAGGGTATCTGCACAATGAGCGGATACGGTTGCTGCTGGAGGGGGTGAAGGTGGATGGCGGGGATCTGGCGGGGTCGGTGGTGCGCTGCTATGAGGCGCTGGTGGGCGCGGGGATCGTGGGCGAAGGGGAACTGCCGCTGGTGCGGGCGTGGGTTCGGCAGGTGGAAATTGCCGCGGGGACAAGTGTCCCATGAGCATTCAGGCGGGGGCAAGTGATTTCAGCCAGCGGGGCGGTGCATTTCGAAAAGCTCCGCGACTTCGGCGTAATCCGCGAGGTAGCCG
>CALCHA010000258.1 GCA_937901265.1 uncultured Phycisphaerales bacterium | reverse complement strand
CTGACGTGGTCTTTGCCGACGTGGACGCCGCCTTTGGCGCTGTAGGCGTCGGCACCGGAGGCGTTGAGGAAGCGATCGGCGTCGCCGGTCATGCAGTGGGCGGTGAGGAGGACGACGGGGGGGCCGGGGTTGCAGGGGAGCCTTTTGATCTGGCGGGTGAGTTCGAGGCCGTCGACGGGTTCGCCGTGGAGGGTGGAATTGGTGAGGGTGATGTCCATGAGGATGAGGTCAACGGTGGAGGCGTTGACGATGTCGAGGATGGCGTCGCCGTTTTCCTCGAAGATGGCGTCGATGCAGCCGGAGAGTTTGAAGATGTTGGCGAGGACGAGCTTGTTGCCGGGGTCATCTTCGACGGCGAGGACACGATAGCGTTGCATAAGAGTTCCTGCGTGAGAACGGGCTGGGGCCAAGATGTCTGGCGGAGCGGGAGCAGCGGGCAACCATTGTGCCCTTACAAGGGGGAAAACGGTCGGGGGTGGGGGAATGTTCCCATATTTTTGAGAATGGCTCAGGGTGGGAATAATTCGGTTGGGCGGAGGTAATGGGACAAACGAGGCAGCGGAGAGTGTGTCAATTTGCCTTAGAATTGCGGAGGGATATCCGACAGTTTGGCAGGCGATTTAGAGGCAATAGGTGGGGCGGGGCTGCGTTTAGGTGCGTAACCGTTGCGCGAATGTCTGGTTTTGTGATCAGCAGCCGCGCCGAGGGTGTGCCACGTGTGCGGACCCCCGACCTTTTTTTCAGGAGAATTTGCGTGCAGCGACTCACGACTTTTTCATTGAGCATTGCCGTCCTTCTCGCCGCCGCGTGCACGGGGGTTTCGCGAACGAGCGTCGCTCGTGCGGATAGCGGCGGGGGCTCCGCCTTCTGGGGAGCATTTCCGGCGGGGGCCGACCCGGTGGCGTTGGGGGACAAAGTGGTCGACGACCTGACGAGCCGCACGTATGACCCGGATGGGCGTTACGTGAAGCGTGGGGGCATGGACTACCGCGAGGTGTGCGATGCGTATGGGTGCCTGCGGTTTGCCGGGGAGACCAAGGATCAGGCGCGGATCGACGCATTGGTGAAGCATTATTCGATGTTTTTAACGGACGCGGGCAAGAAGTACATTCCGAAGCCGGACAACGTGGACAACGCGGTCTTCGGCATCCTGCCGCTGGAGATCTTTCGGCAGACGGGGGAGAAGAACGAAGCGTGGAAAGAGCTGGGGCTGCGTTCGGCGGATGGGGAGTGGGAAAGCCCGCGGGCGGACGGGATGACGAAGCTCACGCGGATGTGGGTGGACGACATGTTCATGATCACGGGGCTGCAGACGGAAGCGTTCCGGGTGACGCACGATGCGAAGTACCTGGATCGTGCGGCAAAGGAAGCGGTGCTGTATCTGGATGAGCTGCAGCAGCCCAACGGGCTATTTCTGCACGCGCCGGACTCGCCGTTTTACTGGGGCCGTGGGAATGGCTGGTTCGCGGCGGGGATGACGGAGATCCTCTCGGAGCTTCCGGCGGATCATCCGCAACGTGCGCGGATTCTCGATGGCTACCACAAGATGATGGCGGGGCTGCTGAAGTATCAGGCGGACTCGGGGATGTGGCGGCAGCTGGTCGATCATCCGGAATCGTATGAAGAGACGTCAGGGACGGGCATGTTTGTGTTCGCCATGGCGCGCGGGGTGCGGGCGGGGTGGCTCGATGAGAAGACGTACAAGGCCCCCGCGCTGAAAGCGTGGATTGCCTTGGCCAGCAAGCTCAACGACAAGGGCGAGGTGATGGACGTGTGCGTCGGGACCAATAAGGCGGCGCAGGACAACGGCGTGAAGGCCGGCGGTTCGATGCTGGATTATTACCTCAACCGGCCCAAGGCGACGGGCGATTTTCATGGCCAGGCGGGCTTCATCTGGGCGGCGTGGGCGATGGTGAAGTAAGCCGGCGGAGGCTGCACCTGAGAAAACGACCAAGGCCGGCGCGGGGCGCCGGCCTTGGGTCTTTATGGGGCAGGGGACGGGGGGGGATCAGATGAGGCGGCCGGGCTTGGGCAACTCGCCGACGAGGGGGCGGGCGTAGCCGAGGAAGGCCTCGGAGAGGTTGTTGCCCCCGGTGACCCACTCCGTGGGGAGGGGCTTGGTTTGACGGGCGACGGTGGA
>CALCHA010000257.1 GCA_937901265.1 uncultured Phycisphaerales bacterium | reverse complement strand
AGCGCCAAGCATATTTGCCAGACGCTGTTTCATCGCTCCTGCCCGCCCCTCTGCGGCCCTCGCATTGCCGCGCCCCGTGCGGTATCGTTGCCTCGTCTGACATGCCAAGGAGCTGCCATGCGCCGTCTCGTCCCCCTCGTCTGTCTCCTGCTTCCCGCGGCCTGCATTTCCCTGCAGCAGTCCAAGCCGCTGGAAGTCAACGTCAATGTCTCGGGCAAGCTGGAACTCGTCATTCACGATGCCCGCGACGACGTCGCCCGCATCACCGGCGAAAAGGCCAAACAAGTCGTCAGCCCGCAGGACATCGGCCTCGACGACCCCGCGACCACGGGCCAAGCCACCCCTCCCACCGGCTCGACGCAAGCCCCGGTCTGGGCGTCGACGCGCGTCGTCCTGCTGGATGCGGTCGGTTCGGAGGAGGGCCTCAAGCAAGCGATGGCCGGACGCAACAAGGCGGTCCGCGCCCTGCTCGATACCAAACTGGCTGGCGAGGCCCACACCGGCCTTTTGGCAGCGCGCGGCACGTTGTCGCCCGCGCAGCAAAAACTGCTCAGCGACGAAAATGCCGACAGGTCCGCTCTTTACACCGCCGAGGCCAAGCGCAAGGGGGTCACCGAGGCCGAAGTCTCCGTGGCTTATTATCTCGCCCGCCTGGGCCATGCCGAGCCCGGAGACTGGTACGAAAAGCTCAACAAAGCCAGCGGCCAGTGGGAATGGAAAAAATGGGGACAGGGGTGAAGGGCCAAGACGCCCCAAGGAAGGCACGTCAGGCGGCGGACCAGCGCTCATCGACCGCACCGTTGGCGATCTTGTCTTCTAACTCCGCGCGGATGCGCTTGCAGGTGACTGCATCTGGCGGGGAGCAGTCGCTTTCCGGCGGAAGCGCCCGCAGGGCCTTGCCATAGTTCCCCGCCCGATAATGCACCGCCGCGCGACAAAGCCGCACGCGGGCGGCCAGCGCCCCGCCCACCGCTTCGGCGGCCAGGGTATCCAGCAGCAACGCCGCCCCACTTTCATCCCCCGACATCACGCACGCCTGCGCCGCCGCCAGAAGATCGTCCACGTTCGCCGCCTCTTTGGGAATCCCCGCCAGTTCCCGTCGGGCGGCGGCGGGGCGACCCACCATGCAGCCGGCGATCCCGCGCAGCAGCCGCACCCGCGGCGAGCGAGATTTTCCCTGGTCCTGTTCCAGGAGCAGGGTGTTGAGCGCGAATAGCGCGTCCGACGGCTTGTGCGCGTAGAGCGACGCCTCAGCCATCAGACAGACCGCCTCTTCCCGCAGCGGCTCATAGGCAGCCGCGCGCTCGAGGTGCTTCCGGGCATCCGCATAATTTCGACGCCGCAAGGCCGCCTGCCCCCGGCGCAACGCCCGCTTGCCCATCATCGCGGGGGCCAGCACCGCAGTTCCAAGCCACGTGAGAGTGAAAACCATTCGCATCTCGCCAAAAACAGGCTCCGCCGGGGCGCCTCATCACAAGCATAACGCGTCCCGTTACCTATCGACCAATGCAAACGGCGTTCTTTCCCAAATTCACAAGCCCCATTTTTTGGTGCGGGACGCGCCGGACCTGTTTCAGCCCAGAATTTGGCGCAACTTCCCCTGGTACCCCCCCACCGCGAGAGGTTCGTGTGGCCGCACGACGAGCAGGAAGTCGAACCCTTCGGGCAGCTGATCCTGCATCAGGCGGAAGGCCTCCCGCAGGCGCCGCTTGATCAGGTTCCGCCGCACCGCATTGCCACAGCGCCGCCCGATGGAAATGCCGACGCGTGAGGGGCCATTGTCCTCGCGGCGCAGGGCACAGCACATCAGCGGGTGGCTGATCCGCCGCTTGCCCTTGGTGAACAGCTCATCAAAGCGCGTCTTGCCGCGCAACCGCCGCTCGCGTCCGAAGGTGTACCGCGACTCATCCGATTCCTGAACCATCTTTGCATTGTACCCGCGCAAGAAAAAACCACGCGGGAAGGACCTCGCGTGGTTTTGTGTTTTTGTGTTTATCGGCCGGGTCAGGGCGACGGAATCGTCACCACCGCGCTGGCCACCACCACATACAGGCCGCTCGCCGGATCGATGGCCAGCACCGTCACGCGGTGCGTACCCACAGGGACGCCGGCGGTGGAGAAGGAGAACCCGTGCGCCCCGAGGCGGCCCGCGTTCTGGTCCGCCGTCACCTGGCGAATCTGCTGCGTTCCCACGGTCAGGAGCACCTGCAGCGACTTCTCCGGCATGGCCGTCGAGTAGACGTAACCCGTCAGAAGGCTGTTGCTGGTGAAGGTGAGCTGGCCGATGACGCCGGGCGTGGCGGCGATGACCGCACTGGCCAAGGTGGCCGGGACCTGCGTGACCGGGTCGATGTAATCGATGGCGATCGTGTGCGGGCGCGTCGGATCAATTGGCGGCGTCTTGAAGACCAGCGTCGCCACGCCGTTGACGATCGGCCCCAGGGTGGAGGCGGGAATCACCTCGCCGGTGACTCCATCCACGGTAACCCGGAAGACCCAGTCGGAGGCGGTGAAGTTCGCGAAGCCGAAGGCCTTGGCGATGATGTAATCGCCGCGGGCGAGCAGGATGGCCGCCGCCGCGCCGTAGCCCTTGGTCACCACGTTGGAGGTCACCAGCGTGCGAATGTTGGAATCCGAGGTGTCGACCGCGTAAACCGAAATCACATGCCGCCCCGGCGTCAGGTTCAAAGGCACCCCGAAGCCGTGGTTCGGGCCGAACTGAATCGGCAAATTCGCCTGCGGACGATTGGCCACCTGGCTCGTCACCAGCACCCCGTCGACCTCCACCTGCACCGTCACCGGAGCGCTGGTGTTGGGATCGATGGCATAGCCGACAACGCCGGTCTCGTTCACGCCCGTGATCACGCCAAGCGGCTGGGTGTTCTGCGGGGAAAGCGCAGGCACGAGGATCGTCTGCGAGCGGATGAACTTGACGTTCCCGCTGGGCAGGTCAAACGTGTACAGGGCGATGGTGTGATAGCCTGCGGAAAGCGTCGGCGTAGCGATCTGGTAATAGTAGGTCTCGGTGCCAAAATCGAGGACGTTGCCCTCGGTGAGCAAGACCACATTGACGGGCAGTGTGAGAGCGATCGTGGGATCGAAATAGAACCCCTGGACGTTCTGCACTGTAAACCCGCTCGCGGCCGTGAAGTCCATGTCGTAGAGAGAAACCCCGTTGATCGGCTGGCCATTCGCCCCCGTGATCGTTCCCGCCTTCGTCGCACCGGCAGCCGCATAGTTGGTGGGCGTCGGCTGCGCGGGGAAGTCGTGGAACCCGCTGAACACGATATTCTGGAACAGGGGCACGTTGCGGTTTCCGTTGCCGCCCGTCACGATGTCGATCACCGTGCCGTTCTTCTGGGCCAACTGGATGTCGTGCACGTACACGTTCTGCACCATGCCGCCGGTCCCGGCATTGGAAATCAGGCGGACGCCGAACGTCGACCCGTTGAAGATGACGTTGTCGACCACCAGATCATCCAGACCGGCGGTCGTGTTGGGGCCAACGGTGATGCCCCCACCGCGCGAGATGGTGTTGTTGGTGATGTGGATCGCCGTCGCTTCCACCTGGGCCGGAGCAATGACGATGGCCCCGCCGGTCCCGCCGTTCAACCCAATTTCCGTCACCGGCACGCCTCCCGCGTTGGTCGGGCTGGTGATCAGATTTTGGTTGCAGTTCTCGATCAGGTAGTTGTAGCCGCCCTGAATCATGATGCCGACCGCCGTCGCCGGTGCGGCAACCGCGGTATTCAGATTGAAGTCGCGGAAGTCGGTCACGATGTTGTCGATGGTGACATCATGGGTGGCTCTCAACTGACCATTGATCATCGCGGCACCGAACTGGATCGCGTTGCCCGCGAAATTGGCGAATTCCACGCCCGTGATCAGGATGCGGCTCGACGCATCGAGCTGCAGCAGCGGCGGAATATTCGCCCGACCCGTCCAGGACCCGCTCAAACCCGCAATCGTCCCGGTTCCGGTGATCGTAAAGTTTGAGATGTTCGTCCCGCGCAGAAACGCGGTCGCACCGCCGGTGTAAGTGGCTGGCTGCGCGATCCCCAGATAGGCCCCTGCGTCAATGTACAGGTTCACGTTGCTCCGCAGCGTCAGCGCGTTCGACACATAGTATCCACCGGTGATCATGACCGTGCCGCCGCCCGCGGCCGACACGTTGTTGATCGCGGTCTGGATGGCGAACGTGTTCTCCGGTGCCAGGCCATCGCCACCCGTCGCCCCGTTGCCGTTATAGCCGCTGGCCCGCGCGCCGAACTGCGTGATGTCCAGCGTCAGGTTATTGGCAACGTTCGGCAGTACCGGATCCGCCGGCGTGGGTGCCCGCGGTGGCACCTGATTCGCGATGCCCTGGGTTGCCCCCGTGAAGACATTGCCCGGTCGCCCGTCGACGTCCAAGCGGTACGTCGTGGACCCGCCGTCGTCCGCATCATAGGTGAATCCGCTGATCGTCTGGTTGTTGACCACCAACGACCCGACGGGGGGGGTCTGGCCGCCCAAATTCCGTGCCGCGATCACCGTCGCCTGACCCGTCGCCGGGTTGTAGGCCGTCAACGTGACGAAGTGAGTCCCCGTCAAGAATGGCGGAATCGTAATCGTAAAGCCGTGGTTCTGGTTCGAGACCGGCACATCAATGCGGGATTCAGCTGCCTGCGTCGGGTAGTACGCGTAGGCGGTGCCATCCACCGTGACCTGCAGCGGCACCACCTGGTTGATGTTGTCCGGGTTGTAGACATACCCCGTGAACGTCGAAGAGCCGGGAACGTTGTCCACAAAGTAAGCCAGCGGCGCATTCTGCAGCAGCGTCTTGGCACCAATCAGCGTCGCCAGCCCAGAGGTCGTGTCAATCGCATAGACCGACACGCGGTGCGGTCCCACCGACAAATTTGACGGCGTCGTGAACGTGAAGCCGTGGTTGATCGTCCCCCGGTTCAGCACCGCCAAGTCAGGACGGTTCTGATCCGCCAACGCCATCCCCGCC
>CALCHA010000256.1 GCA_937901265.1 uncultured Phycisphaerales bacterium | reverse complement strand
CTCGAACGCTCCACCCGCGATACCCGCGTCGAAGCCGCCCCCTTCGCCAGCCTCCTCGATCGCCTCACCCCGCGCCTCGCCGACCGCGCCGCCCAAGCTGGCATGACCCTCCGCATCAACATCGCTCCCGCCGCCCAGGATGTTGCCATCCGCGCCAATCTCCTCTCGGTTGAGCAGATCCTCTTCAACCTCGTCGACAACGCCTGCAAGTACGCCGCCAGCGCCACCGACCCCACCCTCGAACTTTCCGCCCATCGCACCGAGAACCTCCTCCAGATCCGCATCAAAGATCACGGCCCCGGCCTTGATCCGGTCGGGGGGGCGTTTCACATCCACGCCGCCGGTGGGCGTCAGCCGCAGGAAGGGCATCGGGGCGAGGAGGTCCTTGAGGTAGGTCGGGCCGAGCCCGGTGGCGGGGAAGACCTTGACCACATCCGCCCCGGCGGTCCAGGCGGTGAGGATTTCGGTGGGCGTGTAGGCGCCCGGAACGGAAATTTTGCCGAGCTTGCGCGTCACCTCGATCACCGCCGGCACGAGCACCGGCGAGACCACGAACTGGGCCCCGGCGTGAATGGCATCGGCGCAGGTGGCGGCGTCGAGGATGGTGCCCACGCCGACGACGCAGCGATCGCCCATTTCGTCGGCAAGCTTTTCAATGCCGGCAATGGCCTTGGGGGTGGTCATGGTGACTTCGATGCCCAGCACGCCGCCCTCGACGAGGGCCTTGGCGATGTCCTGCAACTGAGCCGCGGACTGCGCCCGGATGACCGCGACGACGCCGGAGTCGGCGAGGAGTTTGAAGGCTGCTTCTTTCTTCATGGCAAAATTCCTCTGCAAAGTCTCGACAATAAGCCCAACGGCGGTGGGCCGTAAAGAATGCGGCGGTCAGGTCGTCCGGGCCGCGTGGGAAAGGCCGGGGTTCCACTTCCAGTTGCGGATCTCCGGCATGTCCTGGCCGTGCTGGCGGATGTAAGCCTTGTGGTCCAGGAGCTTGTCGCGCAGGTGCTGCTTGAGGTAGGCGGCGCGGGCCCCCAGCTGCGGCAGCCGATCGACGACATCGCCGACGAGATGGAAGCGGTCAAGATCGTTGAGCACCGCCATATCGAAAGGGGTGGTGATCGTGCCTTCCTCTTTGTATCCGCGGACGTGGAGGTTTCGGTGGTTGGTGCGGCGGTAGGAGAGCCGGTGGATGAGCGAGGGATAGCCATGGAAGGCGAAGATGATGGGCTTGTCGGTGGTGAAGAGGACGTCGAATTCTTTGTCCTCCAGGCCATGGGGGTGCTCGGTGTGGGGGGTGAGCTTGAGCAGGTCGACGACGTTGACCACGCGGATTTTCAATTCGGGGAGGGTGGTTCGCAGGATGCTGACGGCGGCGAGGGTCTCGAGGGTGGGCACGTCGCCGGCGCAGGCCATGACGACATCGGGCTGGGCGCCGGCGTCGTTGCTGGCCCATTCCCAGATGCCGATGCCGGCGGAGCAATGGCGGATGGCCTGCTCCATGGTGAGCCACTGGGGCGCGGGGTGTTTGCCGGCGACGACGATGTTGACGTAGTGCCGGGAGCGGAGGCAGTGGTCCATGACCGAGAGGAGGCAGTTGGCGTCGGGCGGGAGGTAGACGCGGACGATTTCCGCCTTTTTGTTGACGGCGTGATCGATGAAGCCGGGGTCCTGGTGGGTGAAGCCGTTGTGGTCCTGTCGCCAGACGTGGGAGGCGAGGAGGTAGTTGAGGGAGGCGATTTTGAAGCGCCACGGCAGGCCGAGGGTGACCTTGAGCCACTTGGCGTGCTGGTTGAACATGGAATCGATGATGTGGATGAAGGCCTCGTAGGAATTGAACAGGCCATGGCGTCCGGTGAGGAGGTAGCCTTCGAGCCAGCCCTGGCACTGGTGTTCGGAGAGGACTTCCATGACGCGTCCCTCGGGGGCGAGGAATTCATCGTCGGGCAGGGTCTGGGCCTCCCATTGGCGATCGGTGGCTTCAAAGACGGCGTTGAGGCGATTGGAGAGCGTTTCGTCGGGGCCGAAGATGCGGAAATTGCGTTGGTCGAGGTTTTCGCGCACGACATCGCGGAGGAATTTGCCGAGTTCGAGGGTGTCCGCGGCCTGAACGGCGCCGGGGGCGGGGACGTCGACGGCGTAGGTGGAGAAATCGGGAAGGCGGAGGTTCCGCAGGAGTGCACCGCCGTTGGCATGGGGGTTGGCGCCCATGCGGCGCGTTCCTTCGGGGGCGAGGGCGGCGAGGTCGGGGCGTAGCGTGCCCTGGGCGTCGAAGAGGTCGGCGGGGCCATAGCTGCGCAGCCATTGTTCGAGCTGCTGCAGGTGGGCGGGGTTGTTGTGCGGGTCGGCGAGGGGTACCTGGTGGGCGCGGAACGTTCCCTCCACCTTCACGCCATCGACGATTTTGGGCCCGGTCCAGCCCTTGGGGGTCGCGAGGACGATCATGGGCCAGCAGGGCCGCGGGCCGACCATGCCCGCGCGCGCCGCGGTTTGAATGGCGCGGATTTCCTCTATGGCCTGATCCAGCGTGGCGGCCATGAGGGGGTGCATGAGCGCCGGGTCTTCGCCTTCGACAAACAGCGGCTTCCACCCGTAGCCGCGCATCAGGTCGACCAGCTCGCTGCGCGGGATGCGCGCCAGGATCGTGGGATTGGCGATCTTGTAGCCGTTCAAATGGAGGATCGGCAGCACGGCGCCGTCAGTCGCGGGGTTGAGGAACTTGTTGGAATGCCAGGCGGTGGCGAGGGGTCCGGTTTCGGCCTCGCCGTCGCCGACGACGCAGGCGGCCAGCAGCGAGGGGTTGTCGAACACCGCCCCGAAGGCGTGGCTCAGCGAATAGCCAAGCTCGCCGCCCTCGTGGATGGAGCCGGGCGTTTCCGGCGCGACGTGGGAGGGGATGCCCCCGGGGAAAGAGAATTGTTTGAAGAGCTTCTTGAGGCCGGCCTCATCGCGGGTGATCTCCGGGTATACCTCGGAGTAGGTTCCTTCGAGGTAGGTATTGGCCACCAGCGCCGGCCCGCCGTGACCGGGGCCGGCGATGTAGATGGCATCGAGGTCGAGCCGCTTGATGATGCGGTTGAGGTGGGCGTAGATGAAGTTCTGGCCGGGCGTGGTGCCCCAATGGCCGAGGAGCCGCGGCTTGATGTGTTGCGCGAGCAGGGGCTCCCGGAGCAGCGGGTTGTCCAGCAGATAAATCTGTCCGACGGAGAGATAATTGGCAGCCCGCCAGTAGGCGTCGATGGCGGCGTGTTCGCTGGGCGACAAAGGCGGGATAGTCTCGACGGTCATGACGCGCTCCTGTTTGTGAGAAGGCCGGCGAGGATGCGGGCCATCACCAGTTCTTCGTTGGTGGGGATGACCCGCACGCTGACGCGGCTGGAGGGGGCACTGATAAGCGGCGCGTGACCAGCGTTGGCGGCGGGATCCAGGGTGAGGCCGAGGAATTCCAGACCGGCACAGATTTCCGCGCGCAGGGCGGCGGCATGCTCGCCGATCCCTCCGGAAAAGACCAGGGTGTCCAGCCCGCCGAGCGCCGCCGCGAAGCTGCCGATGGATTTGCGGGCGGCGTAGCAGAAGCTTTCGACGGCCTCGGCGGCGGCGGGGTCGCGGCCGCGTTTTTCGAGCAGCGCCTGCATGTCGCCGGTGGATCCGGAAATGCCGACCATGCCGCACTGGGTGGAGAAGAAGTGCTCGGCGACCTCCGGGGACATGTGCTCGCTGCGCAGGAGGTAGAGCAGCAGCCCCGGATCGATGTCGCCGGGACGTGTCGCCATCACCAGCCCGGCCAGGGGGGTGAAGGCCATGGTGGTGTCGATGGGCCGTCCGCCCTGGAGGGCCGCGAGGCTGGCACCCGCGCCCAGATGCGCGAGGATGACGCGTCCCTGTGCGGCGGAATCGCCGGCGCTGTGTGCCAGGGCCTGCTGGAGGTAGGTGTAGGAGAGGCCATGGAAACCGTAGCGGCGGACGCCGCGGTCGGCGAAGCGCCGCGGGATCGCCAGGCGCTGCGCCACGGGAGGCAGGTCACGGAAGAAGACCGTGTCAAAGCAGGCCGCCTGAAGCGGTTGGGGCAGGGCGGCGCGGAAGGCGTTGACGAGGGCGATTTCCCGCGGCAGGTGGGGCAGATCGATGGGCTGCACGCGTCGCAGTTCGGCGAGGAGTGCGTCGGTGATCAGCTGGTGTTCCAGCAGGTGCGGCCCGCCATGCACGATCCGATGGCCCACGGCGGCGATCCGCTGCAGGTCCGCCAGTGCCGCCACTTCCTGCAGCACCCGGTCCGCCGCCCCGGCCGCATCGGCGGGATCAAGGTCCGCGGCGGTGCCGCCGCCCAGCTTTCGCGGATCGGCGGCGGCATCAAAGAGGGCGTATTTGATGGACGAAGACCCGCCGTTGACCGCCAGGAGCAACGGGGATCTGTCCGATTCATGAGCCATGAGCATCCATCGGTGAGAGAGCTTTCCCCCTGGGAATCGGATGATAGCGGATAACGGGGCTCCTTCCACC
>CALCHA010000255.1 GCA_937901265.1 uncultured Phycisphaerales bacterium | reverse complement strand
GCAGACACGGTGATCCATTACGATCCGTGGTGGAATCCGGCGGTGGAACGGCAGGCGACGGATCGGGCGCACCGCATCGGGCAGGACAAGCCGGTGTTCGTGTACAAGCTGGTGACGACGGGGACGGTGGAGGAGAAGATTCTGGCGATGCAGGAGCGGAAAAAGGAATTGGTGGCGGGGCTGCTGGGGGAGGGTGCCCAGCAGAATCTGCAGTTGTCGAAGGAGGACCTTGAGCACCTCCTGACGCCGGTGACGTGATCGCCGGCCGCTGTTTTGGGTCCCATGAGTGCCGCTGCGAAGGAGTTGCCGATGACGATTCGACCTGCCGGGGAAGCGGACGTTTCCGCGATACTCGGGCTGATCCGGGAGCTCGCCGAATTCGAGAAATTAGGGGATGCCTGCGTGGCGGATGAAGCGCTGTTGCGGCGGCATTTGTTCGGCGCGGAGAAGGCAGCGGAGGCGCTGGTCGCGGAAGCAGGCGATGCGGGCCATTCGACGGTGGTTGCTTATGCGATTTACTTCAAAACGTTCTCGACGTTTCTGGCTCGCCCCGGCCTGTATCTGGAAGACCTGTACGTGCAACCGGCCCATCGGCATCGGGGGATCGGGAGGGGCTTTCTGCGGCGGCTTGCGGCGATCTGTGCTCGCCACGGCTATGGCCGGCTGGAGTGGTCGGTGCTTAATTGGAACGCGGCGGCGATCGGGTTTTACGAATCGCTGGGTGCCCGGCCGCTGGAGGGCTGGACGATGTACCGCCTGACGGGCCCGGCGCTGGCGGCGGCGGGGGAGGCGGTCATCGAAAACGGCGGAGCCGCAGGCTATTGCCCACCACGCTGACGCTGGAGAGGCTCATGGCGGCGCTGGCGATCATGGGGGAGAGTTGCCAGTGGGTGAGGGGGTAGAGGAGCCCGGCGGCGATGGGGATGCCGAGCAGGTTGTAGAGGAAGGCCCAGAAGAGGTTCTGGCGGATGGTGGCCATGGTGGCGTGGCCGAGGCGGAGGGCGGTGACGATGCCCTGCAGGTCGCCGCCGATGAGCGTGACGTCCGCCGCCGCGATGGCGACGTCGGTGCCGGTGCCCATGGCGATGCCGAGGTCAGCGGCGGCGAGGGCGGGGGCGTCGTTGATTCCATCGCCGACCATGGCGACGAGGGATTTGGGCGGGGCGGTCGCCTTGAAGCGTGCGACCTCCGCTGCTTTTTGCGAGGGGAGCACCTCGGCCATCACTTCGTTGATGCCCAGCTCCCGCGCGACGCTTTGGGCCACCGCGCGACGATCTCCGGTCAGCATTGCGACGCGCAGGTTCATGCTGATGAGTTGCCGCAGGGCGATTGCGGCAGTGGGTTTCACCGGATCCGCGATGGAGATGGAGCCGGCGTAGCGCCCATCGACGGCCACCCGGATGGACGCATCGCTTTCCTTGATTTGGCTGATCTCCGCCAGCAGCGCGGCATTCCCGGCGAGGACGCGGCGGCCCTGCACACGGGCTTCGACCCCGCGTCCGGGATGGGCGAGAAAATCGCTGGCGGGGAGCAGCTCCAGGCCACGCTCCCGCGCTTGGGCGATGATGGCACCGCCGAGGGGGTGTTCGCTCCCGGCCTCGACACTGGCGGCGAGTTGCAAGAGCGTGGCGTCGGTAAAGGGGGACTCGGCGTCGATGGCGGTGACGGAGGGCTTGCCCCGCGTGAGGGTGCCGGTTTTGTCGAAGATGAGGGTGCCGACCTTTTCGAGGCGCTCCAGCGCCTCGCCGCCTTTGATGAGCACGCCGAGCTGCGCGCCGCGGCCGGTGCCGACCATGACCGCGGTGGGGGTGGCGAGGCCCAGGGCGCAGGGGCAGGCGATGATGAGCACGCTGACGGCGGCGACGAGAGCGGCACTTGCACCGCCGCCGACGAGCAGCCACGCGACAAAGGTGATGAGGGCGATGGCCATGACGACGGGGACAAAGATGCCGCTGACGACGTCGGCGAGCCGCGCGATGGGAGCTTTGCTGCCCTGCGCTTCCTGGACGAGCTTGACGATCTGTGCCAGCGCCGTCTCGCTGCCCACGCGCGTGGCGCGCACCTTCAGCAGGCCCACACCGTTGACGGTCGCCCCAAACACGCCATCGCCGGGGCCTTTTTCAACGGGCGCGCTCTCGCCGGTCAGCATTGACTCTTCAACCGCGCTCTGTCCCTCGACGACTTCGCCATCGACGGCAATTTTCTCTCCGGGGCGGACGATCACAAGATCCCCCACGCCCACCTCTTCGACGGGGACATCCTGCTCCGCACCATGGCGCACCACCCGGGCCACCCTGGCCTGCAGGCCCATCAACCGCCGAATGGCCTCGCCGGTGCGTCCGCGTGCCCCGGCCTCCATCATGCGGCCGAGGAGGACCAGCGCGATGATCACGCCGGCGGCCTCAAAATAAACATCGGCCATCGCGCCATGGGCAGGGTTCGCCACGAACCACGCAGGGCGTAGCGTCGCCGCCACGGAATACAAGTAGGCCGCCGCCGTGCCCACGGCAATGAGGGTGTTCATGTCGGCGGTGAGATGTTTGGCACCGGCCCACGCGCCAAGGAAGAAGCGTCGCCCGCACCAGATCACGACCGGCGTGACGAGCAGCATCTGGGCGGCATTGACCCAGGGTCCGCGGAGCCAGGGAATGGTGCCGTGGGACATCGCCATGAGGAGCACGGGCAGGGTGAGGATGGAGGCAAGCCAGAAATCGCGGCGCAGGCTCTGAAACTCGCGGGCCTTCTCCGCTTCCTCATTTTTGACCAGCGCCGCCGGCGTGGCCTCATAGCCGGCATCCTGGACGGCGGCGGCGAGCTGGTCGACGCCGGTGGCCGCGGGATTAAACTGAACGGTGGCGCGGGCGGTGGCAAAGTTGACGCCCGCCGCGGTTACGCCGGGTGCTTTTCCGAGGACTTTCTGCACCCGCGCTGCGCAGGCGGCACAGGTCATCCCGCCGATCGCAAGCTCCACTTTTTCCGTACGCTTCGCGGTTGGCTGGATCTCTGCGACCGCGGTCATGATGCCCCCTCCGTCCCCACGACGCGCGCGTCAAAGCCCATTGTTTCGAGGGTGAAGAGGATCTTGCGGGTGGTTTCGTCATCGGTGCTGCGCACTCGCGCCTCGCCGATTTTGACTTCTTCAGGCACCGCTCCGGCCTTGATTACTCCCTCGGTCACGCGCTTCACGCATCCCCCGCAGCTCATCCCCTCAATCGCCAATTGCACCGTGCTCATAGGGCACCTCCGCGAGTACTATAGCGCCCGCCGTCGCCGCCGGCATCGCGTAGCGGCGGCGGCGTGTGGGTCGCGACAACCTTGCGCGCTTATTCCTCGGGCGGCTTGGCGTCCACCAGCGTTTCCTGCATGCGCGGGGGCATGTGGATCACCTGGTCGGCGTCGGGTCGCAGCGTTTTGGGAACGGGCTCGATGGCGATCTCCCGGCCCTTGGCCAAGGCGCTCTGCTCGACAGCGCGTACGACGCGAATGTCGGCGAGACCTTCAAGCCCGTCAGGTTCTATGGGGCTGTTTTCGAGGATGGCGCGAGCGAAGTACTCTACTTCGGCACCGAACTGCTGACTTTTTTTGAAGGTTCGTGTTTCTTCTTTGCCATCTATTTTGGTCGTCATCGTCATCGCCGCCTGGTAGGAAAAGCCCGGCTCAAGCTTCAGCGTGCCCCTGGTGCCGACGACCTGGTAAGTGCCGGTGGAGGCTCCGTTGAAACTCACGAGGAACTGCGCGATGCGATCGTCGCTGAAACGGAGGGTGACGCTGGTCATCTCGGGAACCTGTTGCCAGCGGGGGTCCTCGGGGATGCTGGCGCTGGTGGCGCTGACGCTGAACATCTCCGACCTGCACAGGTAACGGGCCGCATTGATGGGGTAGACCCCCAGGTCCATGGTGGGCCCATAGCCCTCGGCCTTCTCCAGGCGGATGTTGTCTTCGCGGACCATCTGGGAAAAGGCGCAGGAGAAGAAACGGGGCTCCCCGATTTTTCCGCTGCGCACAACTTCCACGGCCGCCATGTTCGCTTCTTCAAAATGGAGCCGGTAGGCGATCATGAGCTTGACGCCGGACTGCTCAGCGGCGTCGATCATTCGTTGGCAGTCATGCGCCGTGACCGCCATGGGCTTTTCGCAGAGCACGTGCACGCCCGCCCGCGCCGCCTTGATGGCGTACTCGGCGTGCATACGGTTGGGCAGGGCGATGTAGACCGCGTCGATTTCGCCGCCTGTCAGCAAATCGTCGTAGTCCTCATAGGCCAGGGTGCGAGTGACGCCATATTTTTCGCCCAGTTCCTCGCGTTTTTTCTGGTCTCCGCTGACCAGTGCCGAGAGCTCAAAATGGCTGTTTTTCAGCGTGAAAGCCGGTAAAACATCTTCCTGAGCGATCCACCCCAGCCCCACCACGGCGAAACGCACGCGTTTTTTGTCGATTTGTGTATTGGCTGTCATGAGCAATGCCTCCGGTTGAAGTGTCGTCGCCGGCACGCTATGCAACCT
>CALCHA010000254.1 GCA_937901265.1 uncultured Phycisphaerales bacterium | reverse complement strand
TTGAGCTGCCGCATCTCGACCGCCCAGGGGATCAGGAAGATGGCCTCGATGTCGAACAAAATAAAGACGATGGCCACCATGTAGAACTTCACCGAGAAGCGGTGGTCGGCGTCCCCCACGGGCGTGATGCCGCACTCGTAGGGCCGCCCCTTGACCGCCGTCCGGCGGTGCTTGCCGATCAGGTAGGAGAGGGTGACGATAATGCACGCCAACCCAATGCCCAGCACCATCTGGATGAGGATGGGCAGGTACGCTGCCGTGTATGAAGGAGGCATAGCGAGTGTGCTTAGGGAACTTTCGACTATAAGGTTTGCTGCCGGCCAAAGTCAATTGCAGCGTCAATCAAGCTAAAATAGCCTTGTGAAAACGGCCAGCATTACCGAAGCCAAGAACAACCTCAGCGCGCTGATTGACGGCCTGCGCGGCGGCCCGGTGCTGATCCTGGATCGCGGCCGTCCGGTGGCCCGCCTGGAGGCGGCCGGGCAGGCCAGCGCCGATGAGCGCATCGCCGACCTCGAACGCCGCGGTGTGATCAGCCGTCCCGAAATTGCGCTCGAGCCTGATTTCTTTCAAAAGCACCCGCCACTCCCCCAGCCTCCTGGCGTTTCGGCACTGAAATTTCTGCTCGAAGAACGCGAGGAAGGCCGGTGAGGTTTTGGGATTCTTCGGCTATTGTGCCGTTAGTTCAGGCAGACGCAACTACTGCCCAGCTCCAAAAGATGGTCATCGAAGACCGTGAGCTGGCCGTTTGGTGGGGGACGGAAGTCGAGTGTGCATCAGCGTTGGCCAGATCCTTTCGCGAGCGTGGGGAATGGGAGGACGCCGCTCAGAAGTTCGAGCAACTGGCAGAGTTGGCGCGCCGTTGGAGAACCGTGGACCCCAGCGCGGAGATCAAGCGCGTTGCTCTCCGCATTTTGTGTTCCCACCCGCTGCGTGCCGCCGACGCGCTGCAGTTGGCCGCGGCAGTGATCGCCGCCGGCCACCAGCCCCACGTTCTGCCTTTCGTCTCCCTCGACACGCGCCTTCGCGCGGCCGCCGCCAGGGAAGGCTTTCCTCTGCTGCCCGCCTGAGCTAGGTGTGGAGGCTCAACAGGTTGTTCCGTTTGAGACCGGAGCGGCTGATGGGTGGCGACAAGCCGAGACTAGCATGGGGACGGTGCCAGTTGTACTGATGCAACCAGGAGCGAAGCTCCTGGCTGCGTGCTGCTGAGTTCTGGTAGGAGCGGGCGTAAGCCCATTCCCGCAGTGCGGTCTGGATGAAGCGCTCGGCCTTGCCGTTGGTGCGCGGGGTATAGGGGCGGGTGAAGCGGTGCTTCCAGCCGCGTTCGCGGCAGGCCGCGGCAAAGGCGTGGGAGCGATAGGCGGAGCCGTTGTCGGTGAGCACCGCCCGGAAGCGGATGCCCAGGCGGTCGTAGTAGGCTCGGGCAGCGTCGAGGAAGGCCAGGGCCGAGACCTGAGTCTCGTCCGGGTAGATGGCCGAGAAGGCGATGCGGGAGTGGTCGTCGATGGCCACGTGGACGTACTCCCAGCCGGCGCCCTCCACCGAGTCGCGGCGGTCGCCGGTGACGCGGTGCGAGGGACGGACGATGCGGCCCAGTTTCTTGATATCCAGGTGCAGCAGGTCGCCGGCGGCGGCGTGCTCGTAGCGATGTACGGGAGGGCGCGGGTCCAGGTCCCGCGCCCGGCTCAGCCGGAGGCGGCGCAGAACCCGACTCACCGTCGCTCGGCTGAGGCCGGTGTGCCGGGCGATGCGGTGGCCGCTCCACCGTTCCCGCCGCAGGGCCTCCACCCGGGCCAAGATGGCGGCGGGGGTGGGCCGGCGGAGCCGGTGCGGCCGCGAGCTGCGGTCCCGCAGGCCTTGCAAGCCCTCGGCGCGGTAGCGGCCGACCCACTTGGCCGCGGTCTTCGCGCTGACGGCGAAGCGGGCCGCGGCCCGCTTCGCCGTCAGCCCCTCCTCCAGCACCGCCAAAACCAGCGCCTCTCGACCGCGCGGGGTTAATCGTGCATTCTGGTGACAGTCCATTCGATCCCTTTCCCTGAAGCCTCAGGTTTCGTCACCATCAGCTTCTCCGATCCGGGTCGAATGGACAACCTATTGAAACTTCACAGCTAGGCACCGCGCCCCCCCCGCGCGCAGCGCGCCCCCGCGGCCCACAGGGACGCGCCCCCGCCCGCGCGCAGCGCGGCGCCCCGGGCGACCCGCCTAAGGCGCAGCGGTCAAGCTACCCAATACAACCGCCCGACGTGCGGCGGTCACCCGCGGCAGGTTGGCCGGCTCGCCGCGCAGCCGCGCCGCGCCCAGAAGGGCGAAGGCCATCGCCTCGCGCGCCTGCGCGGGCACGCCGAAAGCATCCGAGGGCATGAAGCTGTACCCGGGCGCGCGCCGCCGCAGAGCTTCCCTCAGGGCGCGGTTGCGCCACCCGCCGCCGGCGACGATCACCGTGCAGGGCGGCGCGGCTTTCAGCCCGCGCGTCACGGTTTCGGCGGTGAGTTCCACCAGCGTGGCCATTAAGTCTTCGCCTCGCAGTCGAGGCCACCTGCGCCGCAACCCGGCCACGTAATCTGCGCCGAACTGCTCCCGCCCGCACGACTTCGGCGCCCGCCGCCGAAAATACGGGTGTTGCAAAAGGGCTCGCAACGCGGCTTCGTTCGACTTGCCGCGCCCTGCTATAACCCCATTGCGGTCATAGCTTTGCCGACCACTACTGATCTGCTGCATGAGCGCATCGCAGGCCATGTTCCCCGGCCCCGTGTCGTATCCCCACACCCCGGCCGGCGTCCGTCCCGGCGGCAGAAACGTCAGGTTGGCGATGCCCCCCAAATTGAGCGCGACCCGCCACGTCCGCCGGTCGCCAAACATTCTCCAGTCGGCCCACGGCACCAGCGGCGCCCCTTCGCCTCCTTGGGCAATGTCGGCCGAGCGAAAGTCGCTGATCACGGCGCAGCCGGTGAGGGCGGCAATGGTGGCCGCATCGCCGATCTGCAAGCTCGCCCGCCGCCCCTGGTGGAAGATGGTCTGCCCATGCGACGCCACCGCCTCCACCCGCACCCGATGCCGGCGGCAGGCGGCGAGCACTCCCAGGCCGATCTTGCGCCCCAATTCCACGCTCAGCTTGGCTATCGCCTCGGCGTTCCCTGATCCCCCGGCGACCGCCAAAACCCTCTCCCGCAGCCCCTTCCCAAACCCAAAGTGCTCAAACCCCAGCAGTGCCCACTCCCAGTTCCGCCGCACCCGCACCAGCGCGACATCCACCCCGTCGGCCGATGTCCCCGCCATCACCCCCGCGAAGATCTGTCCGCCCCTCACCCCTAACCCCTGTCTTCTCACCCCTCACCCCTGATCCCCGACTGAAGTTCTGCCAGCAGATTCAGCGCCTCCAGCGGCAAAATCCGGTCGAGATCGGCCGCCCGCAGCCGCTCCACCACCTGCTGCGCCAGCGGGGTAAACAGCGTCAACTGCATCTGCGGCGCCTCGCTGCCTTCCAGCGTGGACGTCGTCCGCGCCTCGGCCCGCTCGTGCTGGCGCAGCACCTCGCGCGCGCGCTCGATCACCTCCCGCGGCAGCCCCGCCAGCCGCGCCACTTCGATGCCATAACTGCGGCTGGCCTCGCCCTCGATCACCTTGCGCAGAAACACCACCCCCTCGGCCGACTCCCGCACCGCGACCTGCACGTTGGCGACGCGCGCGAGATGCCGCGCCCGCTCGGTGAGCTCGTGGTAATGGGTGGCGAAGAGGGTGAGCGAACGGCTGCGCTCGTGCAGGTACTCGACGATCGCCCAGGCCAGCGCCAGCCCGTCATAGGTCGCCGTGCCGCGGCCAATCTCGTCCAGGATCACCAGGCTGCGCTCCGTCGCCTGGCTGAGGATGACGGCCGCCTCGGTCATCTCCACCATGAAGGTCGAGCGTCCCCGCGCCAGGTTGTCGCTGGCTCCGATGCGCGTAAAGATGCGGTCCACCAGCGGGATGCGCGCCGCGTCGGCGGGTACGAACCCGCCCATGTGGGCCAGCAGGACGATCAGCGCCGTCTGCCGCAGGTAGGTGCTCTTGCCGCCCATGTTCGGGCCGGTGACCAGCAGCACCTGCCGCTGTTCGGGATCAAGGTGCAGGTCGTTGGGCACGAAGCGGTCGTCGAGCGGCAGGCGCTCGATCACCGCATGGCGCCCGCCGCGGATCTCAAGCGCCCCGCCGGCGGCCATCTCCGGCCGGCAATAGTGATTTTCCGCCGCCAGGTGGGCGAAATTGGCGAGCACGTCCAGCTCGGCCACGGCCGCGGCATCGCGCCGGATCGCCGCGGCATGGGCTGCCGCCTGGCCCCTCAGAGCGGCAAAAATCTCGAACTCCAAAACCCGTCAGCGCTAGTCGGCGCTCAGGATCTTGCGCTCCAGCTCCTTCAGCGGGGGGGTTGTGAAGCGCTCGAGGTTCACCAGGGTGTGCTTGCACTCGTGATC
>CALCHA010000253.1 GCA_937901265.1 uncultured Phycisphaerales bacterium | reverse complement strand
CGATGGATGCCAGCGCCATCAGATCACTCTTGCCCAGCGGCTCGGGAAGCTCGTACAGGCATTCTTCCCCGACTTCGAGCCCTTCGGTCAGAAATTTTCGCATCGTCCCTGACATCGTCGCGGTGATCTGCACCCGAACCGTGTCGGCGAAGCGCCGCGCCCGCAATTCTTCCTGCACCACCTCCAGCAGGTCTTCCGGATCATCGATGTCGGCTTCGACCTCGGCGTTGCGGGTGACGCGAAAATGCCCGTGCTCGATGATTTGCATGCCGGGGAACAGGGCGTCGAGGTGCGCTTCGATCAGGCTGTCCACCGGAACGAAGGTGTAGGTGCGGCGTGCGCCCCCGGTGATCGGTCCGGCCCCGGATTCCTCGAACGTCAACCACCGCGACAGCCACTGCGGCACCTTGACCCGCGCGAACAACTCCCCCTGCGCTTCACCATCGGTTCCTGCGCCTGCTCCAAGGCCTCCCGCGACGATGCCCGGCGGCTTGACCAGCACCCCAATCGACAGCGACAAATTCGAAATGAACGGAAACGGATGGCCCGAATCCACCGCCAGCGGCGTGAGCACGGGGAAAATCTGCGTGCGAAAGTATTCGTCCGCCTTGGCCTTCTGTTCGGCCGTGAGATCGGGGTAATCACGGATGAGAATGCCCTCGGCCTCGAGCGCCGGCCGCAGGGTGCCGGTCCAGAGCTGCACGACCTCCCGCGTCAGGGCGCCGATTTTATCCCGGACGGCATCGTATTGCTGCTCGGCAGTGAGGCCGTCGTGGGAGCGTTCCGCGGAACCGGCGGCGATTTTGCGCCGCAGCAGACCCACGCGCTTCATGAAAAATTCGTCGGAGTTGCTCGAGTAGATCGAGAGGAATTTCACACGCTCCAGCAGCGGCGTGCGCGCGTCCAGCGCTTCGTGCAGCACCCGGCTATTGAACTCCAGCCACGAAAGGTCGCGGTTGAAGTACGGCGTGTCGTTCACCGCCCGCGCCCCCGTGCGCAGGATTGGCGGAGCCGCCGGCGAGGCCACCGGCCCCTGCAACGTCGTTGACCCGGACCCGGAAGACGGCGGTGGCAGCATCCAAAAACTCACAAAACAGGCTGAGATTCCCGCCGGTCGAGCAGGATCAGGGCGATGGCGTCACGAAGGCTTTGCAACGCTTCATCTTTCGTGCGGCCCTGCCCGTGGGCACTAAGGACTTCGCGCGCGTAAGCGATGAACCCTCCTTCGTCCGATTCGATAATGGCGGTAAATTCGTGCTTCATGCTTGATATTCTACCATTCTAAGGAAGGTGAAGACAAAATATCGCAACCCAGGGCTTGCAAGCTCTGGGCTTGTTCAGGCAAATGATTTGGCGTGGGCGAGGTGGCGGGCGACGAAGCCGGCGAGGGCCGCAACCAGGGCAGCGGCTGCTATCAGAAGGATCGGCGGACCCAGCGGCAGGTCGGAAACATGGGGTTCCCGGCCGGCGATGACCTCCGTTTGGCCGGCATCCGCGCCGCCGATAACCTGCCAGTCCTCGACGCCGCCGGCGGACAGCGCCGCAGCCGGCGCGGTGGCCACCGGAATTAGGGCTTGCCGCAGGATATCCGTGAAAAAGGACACGAACGACGGCTCCGCCACCCAGTTGCTCTGCGCCGCCGGAGACGACCCCAGCCATAGCCACAACGCCTTGCTGGAAGTCGGCCCGGAGGCCGCCCGACGTGCAAGCCACGGCCGGCCATCCACCTTCGCCAGCACCTGCCATGCCTCCGACAGCCGCACCCGGACGGCGGCACGCACCTCCACATCATCAAAATGCACCCACACCGGCAAGTCCGCGCCCGGCGCGGGCACCGGGTGCATGCCAGCGGGCAGCGCCACGGGCTGGGCGTCCAGCACCTCGATACCGGGCAAGGCGCTTGGGCCCATGGCGACGATAAGTTGCGCGGCGGTCAGCGGTTCCGATGACGTCGGAAACGACGGATCGTTCACCAGCAGCACCATCGGCAGGGTCGAATCGCCGGAGGCATCGCCCCGCGCCGCTCCCGGCTGTACCGCGAATACCCGTGCCAGCGCGGGATCGATCGTGCGTCCCGGCGCGGAAATTGTCCGCACGATGAAACGAGGAGTAAGTGGAACGGCAAAGGCGGCCTCGGCCACCAGATGCGGCCCGGCCATGATGCGCAGCCGCTGCGTGTCGCCCGCCCAACGCGGCAAAGCTATGGCGATACCCCGTCGGAGGGCCACCGTCGGCAGCGCGATTCGCGCAGCATCCGAATCCGCCGTTAACGTGAGTTTGTCGGGTAGCGATTGGCCGTCGACAAGCTGGATCCACGCTTCGGAGGAGGCAAGCACGCCTGCCGGCGGAGAAGGCATGGCCCGCAAGTTGATGCGAAAACGACCCCACGGAATCGCCGCAGCCGCTGGTCGCCAGGCAGGCCGGGCCAGCGCCCCTCCGGCCAGCACTGCGGCGAGGGCGACGATCACCCAGAGTGGGTCGAGTTTGCGTCGCCCAGGCGCGACCGCCGCTCCATCCACCCAAAAACGCAGCGTCGGCACGCGCCGCGCCTGACGATGCCCCCGCCACACCGCCCACGCGCCGGCCACCGCCGCCCCACCGGCAGCCAAAAGCATCCAAGCTTGACCAAAAACGAGCATCCCGCGATTTTGCATCATCAAGGCTGGCGAGGCAATGCCGCGGATACACCTGGGCTGCCGCTTCTTTATTGCGCTTTTATGCGGAGGACGCTAACGGATTCAGCGGGGAGGGTGAGGTTCGTGCCGGCGGCGGAGATGTTATCGAGGGTTTTGGTTTGCGGGACGATCTTTTTAGGATCCTCGACGGAGTTGACGTCGGTGGGTTGTCCGGAGAGCACCTCGAGGGTGCCTTGGCCGGCAAGGCCGTTGGCGCCATCAATCGCGAGCTTGATCTGCTGCGGCGTCTCCTGGGCATTGACAATTTTGATGATGACATCGCCCGAGGCCATGTCCCGGCTGGCGGTGGAGAAGACGCCGCCGGAAGCGAGGGGGCTGCCACGGCGGGGGGCGGCTCCTTCCTGTGCCGGCTGAGGGATCATGCCCCCTTGCGTGCCGGGAACGTCGAGGGTGTCGGGCATCGCGACATCGCCGCGTT
>CALCHA010000252.1 GCA_937901265.1 uncultured Phycisphaerales bacterium | reverse complement strand
GCTGGATGAACCGCACCTTCTTGAGAGCCATCTCCATTTCCCGCGCCAGCTCATCAATATGAGGGATGCGGCCAAGCTTATCCTCGAGTTGTCCAACCGCCTGTTTCCACTTGGCGATCATCTCCACCATGTAAGCCGGGATGTGGATGGGCTGGACAGAATTGATCAGCGCCCGCTTGATCGCCTGCTTGATCCACCAGGAGGCGTAGGTGGAAAAGCGAATATTCATTTCAGGGTTGAATCCCTCGACAGCCTTGAGCAACCCGATGTTTCCCTCTTCGATAAGGTCCTGCAGAGCGAGCCCACGATTCGAATAATTCTTTGCAATGTTGACCACGAGCCGGAGGTTGGACCGGACCATTTCCTCGCGGGCCGCCGGATCATTCTCCCGGATAACGCGGCGGGCGAGATCCTTCTCCCGGTCCGCGGTAAGCAGCGGAGCGGTGTTGATCTGGGTGAGGTAAAGTTGAAGGCCAGACTCAACCGGCATAGGCACACGACCCAAGCAAATGGCCACGACGGAACGCAAAATGAAGATGTGGGTACTGCTCTCAGCCGGAAGGGCTACTTTCTCTCCGACCGCAGTGTACCGATCCTCAATAGGCAGTTCAAGAACAACCGCCCCACGATATTGGGCGGCAACTACCGATATTTTCGACGCGTTTTAATGCTTACTTAACCGCTGCGCATGGTACAAACGCGGATGAGCCCCGTTACAGGAGGGATCGGTGATCCACGATTTGGTGAAATTGAAGTTCGCTGCAAACCGTTGGCCTGCGACAAGATGGGTAATGTGGGGGGGAGGGGGTTAAACGCTTGCAAGTTCTGCAAAAATCGTCATCCCGTGCGCCTCTCGCACCTTTACGGGCAGGATCTGGCCTGCCAGTTCCGCCGGGCCTTGGAAGACCACGAGCTGGTCGTGGGTGGTGCGGCCGGCGAGCTGCAGCCAGCCCTCGGGGGAGGGCGCAACTACCGGGGTGCGGTAGGGGTTGCCCTGGCGATCGCGACGCGGCGTGTCGGGGAGGACTTTCAGGGCGGCGGCGAGGCGTGCGCCCAACTCGACGGGCGGGGTGGGGGTGGCGGCGGTGACGACGGAGTCGGCGTCGGGGCTGCCCCCCCCGTTCCAGCCGGAGGGGCCTTCGCAGAGGACGTTGACCGTCTGGCCGACGAGTTCGTTGTTGAGTTCGTTGGAGATGCGGTTCTGGACGTGGAGGAGGTCGTTGTTGCGAAAGCGCTTCACTTCATCGGGGACATCGTCGGCGTGGCGTTTGATGGCGAGGGTGCCGGGGCGGGGGGAGTATTTGAAGATGAAGCAGTTTTTGTAGCGGACCTTCTCCACGAGTGCCCGGGTGGCGGCGTAGTCGTCATCGGTTTCGGTGGGGAAGCCGACGATGAAGTCGCCGGCGAGCTGGATGTTGGGGACGATGGCGCGGGCGCGTTCGACGAGGGAGAGGTAGGCGTCGGCGGTGTAGCCGCGGTTCATGAGCTTGAGGAGGCGGTCGGAGCCGGACTGGGCGGGGATGTGGAGGTAGTTGCAGATGCGCGGGGAGGCGGCCATGACGTGGAGGATGTCGTCGCCGAAGTCGGCGGGGAAGGAGGTGATGAAGCGGAGGCGCGGGAGGTGGGGCAATTTGTCGTGGAGGAGGGCGAGGAGGTCGGCGAAGGAGGTGGTGCCGGCAGGGTCGTTGTAGCGGTAGTGGTTGACGGTCTGGCCGAGGAGGGTGATTTC
>CALCHA010000251.1 GCA_937901265.1 uncultured Phycisphaerales bacterium | reverse complement strand
CCACATGCTTCGCGGCGGCGAGGTCCCGCGTGATCTGCAGGTCCTTGGAGGCCACTTCGGAGCGGCAGATTTCCAGCGCGTGCTCCAGCGACAGGTGAGCGTCCACCGCTTCCCGACTCAGATGCAGCTTGCCCCGCGAAATGCGCGTGACGTCCAGCAGGTCGTCGATCAGGCGGGCCTCCAGTTCGGCGTTGCGCCGGATCACCTCGATCGCCTCCGCGCTGCGCTCCGGAGGCAGGTTCCCGCTCGAGAGCAAATCCACCATCGAAAGCACCGGGGCAAGCGGGTTACGCAATTCGTGGCTCAGGACGGCGAGAAACTGATCCTTGGCGCGATTGGCGGCCTCGGCGGCCTCCTTGGCGCTGCGCAGCTCCGCCTCGGTCTCCTTACGCAGCGTGAAATCCTCGTGCAGCAGCACCAGCTCGGTGATCGCCCCCGTCAGCGGGTCTTTCACCGGATAGAGCACCGAGCGCACCCATCGCGGGCGCGGACGGACCCCGCTGGCCAGCTCGCCGAAGTCATAGAAAATCGGGCCGACACGCACCACTTCGCCCGCGAGCGCCCGATGCACCAGCGGAAGCACGCCTTTGCGTTCAAGCTCCGGGTCGGTCAGCAGATTGTAAGGGCCGAGCTGATCAAAGGTGATTCCCCAGAGCTGTTCCCAGGCCTCATTGACATGCGTGGTCCGGCCGTCCGGGGCGAGGGTTTGCACGGCCAGGGGCGATTGTTCGATCTTCAGGCGGTAGAGCTGCTCGGAAGCGCGGAGGCGCATTTCGGAAGCGGCCAGCGCGCTGGCGGCGCGCTCGGAGATGCGCCGCGCCCTGATCTGCAGCCAGCTCACCCCGAAAAGCAGCCAGCTCACGAACGTTCCGCCCAAAAGCACCAGCCACGGCAGGGAATGGTCGGCGGTCTGCGTCAACGCCGGCGAGGGCATCGCAACCAGGATCCAGGTTCGTCCAGCGGCTTGCAGGGTGGTGCGTTCCGCGGCGGGATCCTCAATCAGCAGCGCCCCGGGCGTCGCCGGCTGGGTGGCGGGCACGCTTTGCGGGGTGGGAACGTTGGTGATTGCGCGGCTGTCGAACATCTCATTTTCCGGGCGGACGCTGCCGTCGTAGAGCTCGAATTCGAGCAGTCGAGCATTGCGCGTGCCTTCGACGAGTTCGCGCAGGAGCGTGCCCGTGCGATAGGGCGCATAGACGAACCCGGTGAGCGCGGCGCGACGTTCCTGAAGGGATGTCAGCGACGCCCCGTGGCGATAGATCGGCATGAACATCAGGAAACCGGAGCGGCTGCCCGTCCCGGCTTCGAGAAAGAGGGCCACTTTGCCCGTGGCCCGCGGCTGACCGCTATCGGCGGCGGCGGCCATGGCGCCGTGGCGCTCCGGGTCGTCCCACATGTCCATGCCCACGCCGCGCGATTGCCACGCCAGGGCGTCGGCCGCGGTCGAGCCATCCGGCGGGGGCTCGGTATAGACCAGCGGAAAATACTCCGGTCGGTCGCCGGGAGGCTGAACGGCGTAATCAAGAAACCCCTCCGCGCGCATGCGCGCGACATGCGTCGGGAGCATGTCAGGAGTGAGGTGTTCCAAATAGCCAAGGGAGCGCGTGCCCGGAAAGCGCTGCCGCAGGTCCACGGACGCGACGAATGTCCGCCAGGAATCCCGCGTCACGTTCGGCGATGCGTCGATGTGCGCCTTGGCCACGAGCAAGAGATCCGCGTAACGGTCGACACGCTCCGAGAGATTGTTCTTGAACAGCCGCAGCGCCGCATCGAACCGGCCGCGCTCTTCATTTTGAACGGTCGCATCCACGTAGGCGTACGCCACGACGCACAGAACCAGGCTGACCGCCAGCACGGCAAAGCTGGGCCACAGTCGCGGCAGGGAGGAACGGCGAGGCTCCCCCCCGGTCGGGGATCCATGGTGCGGGCTGTCAGGGGACGGATAGGCCATGCGGTCAAGAACCCGTGGGAGGTTTTTGTCGGCGGCGCGTCATCCGCGCACATGCCCGTTGCCGGTAACGATGAACTTGTAGGTGCAAAGATCCGTGGCGCCCATCGGCCCGCGCGCGTGGAGCTTGTCGGTGCTGATCCCAATCTCCGCACCCAGGCCATACTCCCCGCCATCCGCGAACCGGGTGCTCGCGTTGATCAGCACGCTCGCGGAATCCACCTCCATCGTGAACTTTCGGGCGGCTGCCAGATCGTTGGTGATGATCGCGTCGGTGTGCTGGCTGCCATGGCGGGTGATGTGCTCGATCGCCTCGTCGATGTTCCCCACCTGCCGAATTGCGATGATGTAATCCAGGAATTCGTTGCCCCAGTCGCTCTCCTTGGCCAGCTTCGCATCCTGCAACAGCCCCAGCGACCACTGGTCGGCCCGCATCTCCACCTTTTTTTCGCGGAACGCCGCGGCGATCCGCGGCAGCACCTTCGCCGCGATGTCCTTGTGCACCAGAAGGCATTCTTCGGTGTTGCACAACGCCACGCCATCGACCTTCGCCGAGACGGCGATCTTCACGGGCATGTCGGGGTCCGCGGCCTTGTCGATGTACACGTGGCAGACGCCGCGGTAGTGCTTGATGACCGGGATGGTCGCCTGCTCGACGACACTGCGGATGAGCCCCTCGCCGCCCCGGGGAATGATGAGGTCGATGAGTCCCAGTGCGGTCGCCATGGCCCCCACGGCGGCGCGGTCGGTGGTCTGGACAAGCTGCACCGCATGCTCGGAGATTCCGCTCTGCCGGAGCGCCTCGCGGATGAGCGTGGCGATGGCCTTGTTGGAATGAATCGCCTCCTTGCCGCCGCGCAAAATGCAGGCGTTGCCGCTCTTGAGGCAGATCCCCGCGGCATCCGCGGTCACGTTGGGCCGGGATTCGAAGATGATCGCCACCACGCCGATGGGCACGCGGCGCTTTTCGATGCGCAGGCCGTTCGGCCGATCGTAGGCGTCCAGGGTCTGTCCGACGGGGTCGGTCTGCAGCGCGATCTCCCGCAGGCCCTGGGCCATGGCGTGGATCTTTTTCTCCGGCAGTGCGAGCCGCGCCACCAGAGGCCCGGCAAGCTGGTCCTGTTCCGCCTGCGCCACGTCTTTGGCATTTTCCTCCATGAGCCATTGCTGCCGGGCGAGAAGCGCGTCGGCGATGGCGTTCAGAGCCTGATTCTTTTGTCCGCCGGAAATGGCTGCAAGCTGCCGGGCGGCGACGCGCGCCCGCACCGCCATCTGCCGAATCTCTTCGCCCACATCCCCCGCCGTCGGCCTGGAGGCCGCCTCGATGCTGCTCA
>CALCHA010000250.1 GCA_937901265.1 uncultured Phycisphaerales bacterium | reverse complement strand
CTCCATTTGGCACTGGGTCTCTAAGTCGCTTTTGACGTTGGTGCTGGTGCCGTTGTTGTCGGAGACGACGAAGCTGGACCCATTCACGCCGACGGTCACGACCGAGCCGCGGAAGCGTGTGTTTTGCTGCTGCTGTTGCGCAAGAGCTTGTCCAGCCGTGAATAACACCGCCACCGCCCCCACCATTTTCACGTTCAAATATCGCATGGCAACATCCCACTTTTTAGAGTCTCGGAACCTGGGTCGCTAAGAAGGAACAACGCCGACACCCCCCGCATCATGCATTTATTATAGTAAAACGGGCGCAAAAAGGGTACCGGCCTGTCCTGCTGCGTCAAAAATGGGCGATTATTCGTTAATGTGAACATTGAATAGAGGCTTGGGCGCGTGATTTTTCTCCCTCGCATTGGCACGCCGGGCAGAGTGGGCGTAGAATACTCGGTTCGCCCAACGCTCGGTCATGGCCGAGCGGGCTGGAAAAATCGATCCGCGTCCGACGAATGCCTTGGTAAAACCGTGGCCTCGGCGGCGCGTTTGTTACGTCCGCGG
The DNA here is from genome assembly GCA_937901265.1 of uncultured Phycisphaerales bacterium. Lineage (GTDB taxonomy): Bacteria > Planctomycetota > Phycisphaerae > WQYP01 > WQYP01 > CALCHA01. The sequence continues at coordinate 5,123 of CALCHA010000250.1, read as the reverse complement.
GCCCTACCTGCCCGCGCTTGTCCGGACACGCCTTACGCCCGCACGAGTGGTCGTCATGCGACGACGGGCCTGTACGCCGCCCTTTGGGGCCGTCAGCCGCCTTCATCACTCACCGCCCGCGTCAGGCCACCCCCGGACCGTGCTGCCGTGCTCTCCCCGACGCCCGGCCGCCCCTAGCTCTCTGGAGGTTTCGTGAGCAGTTCCGGTACTCAAGTTCAACCGCCCGCAACCGTCAACACCGTTCCGCTTGCCAAGGCCAACTCCAACCTGGCGCTCCTGGTGACCAAGGGCAAGGCGCAGGGCTACCTCACTTATGAGGAGCTCAACGAGCTGCTCCCCGATGACGCCATCGCTCCGGATCGTCTCGACGCGCTCATGCAGCAGTTTGATGAACTGGGCATCGAGTTGCTCGATGAAACCGAGGGCAACAAGCATGTCCCGGCCCCGACGCCCGACGAGCCCGACGAAGCGATGATGCGCGCCGCTGAGGAAGAAATCGAAAAAATGGAGGAGGTCGACGCCGCGGAGGCGGGGTCGAAACGCATCGACGATCCGGTGCGGATGTACCTGACCCAGATGGGCGAGATCCCGCTGCTTACGCGTGATGAAGAAATTCGTCTGGCCAAGAAGATTGAACTCACCAGGATGGCGTTTCGCCGGAAGGTGCTGGAGTCGGACTACTGCATTCAGTCCGCGGTGGACATTCTGGCGCAGGTGGAATCGGGCGAGCTGCCCTTCGACCGCACGATGCGGATTTCGACGGCCGAGGTCGACGCCAAGGGGACCATTTCCAAGCGTATCCCCGAGAATCTCGCCACGATCCGCAAGCTGCTGGAGCACAACCGCGCGGACTGGCTCAAAGGGCGGGAGTCGGGCACTTCCGAAAACATGAAGGAAGAGATCAAGCGGCGGATGCGGAACCGCCGGCGGAAGGCGGTGACGCTGCTCGAAGAGCTGTCGCTCCGCACCAGCAAGGTCATTCCGCTGATGAAAAAGCTGCAGTCGATCTGCAACAAGCTGGTGGAGCTGAAGCATCGGCTCACCGAGCGTCCCTCGCGCGGGCGGGAGATGTCGGAGGACGATCGGCAGGCGATGACCGAGGAATTCGAGGGGCTGCAGGAGCTGGTGCTGGAGGATCCCGACGCTTTGGTGCGGCGGTGCCAGGCGATCCAGCTCGTGTTCAACGAATATGAGGACGCCAAGCGCAAGCTCTCCGGGGGCAACCTGCGGCTGGTGGTGTCGATCGCGAAAAAATACCGCAACCGCGGGCTTTCGTTCCTGGACATCATTCAGGAAGGCAACACCGGGCTGATGCGCGCGGTCGACAAGTATGAATATCGCCGGGGCTACAAATTCTCCACCTATGCGACGTGGTGGATTCGCCAGGCGATCACCCGGGCGATCGCGGATCATGCGCGGACGATTCGCATCCCCGTGCACATGATCGAGACGATGAGCAAGCTGCGGAACATCTCCAAGCGGCTGCTGCAGGAGCTGGGACGCGAGCCGACGATCGAGGAGATTTCCAAGGAAGCCAAGATGCCCGTGGCCGAGTGCCGGCGGGTGCTGAAGATCTCGCGGCATCCCATCTCGCTGGATCGGCCGGTGGGCGAGTCGGAGGATTCCTACTTCGGCGATTTCATCGAAGATGAGGCCGCGGAGAACCCCGTCGAAACCGCCACCAGCGAGATGCTGCGGGAGCGGATCGACCAGGTGCTCAAGACGCTGACCTATCGCGAGCGAGAGATCATCAAGCTGCGGTATGGCATCGGCGACGGGTATACCGACACGCTGGAAGAAGTTGGGCGCATCTTCAAGGTGACGCGCGAGCGCGTGCGGCAGGTGGAGGCCAAGGCCATCCGCAAGCTGCAGCATCCGGTGCGGGCGCGCAAGCTTGAAGGATTCCTCGACGGCAGCATTTATGCCACGCTCGGCGCGATGCCGGCGGGGGAAGTTGGGCCGATTGAAGGCGAGGAGCACGACGCGGACGAGCCCCCGGAGCAGGAGCCCCACGAGTAAGACTCACGAAACAAATGATCTCTGAAAAGCGCCCGCGCAAGCGGGCGTTTTTTTTTGATGGCTGCGGATGGGGGCGCTACCCGCCCGCTTTGCCCAGGAAAAAGGAGAGCAGCAGCAGCGCCAGCACGATGGCGGTGATGAGGGCGAAGAGGCGGTCCTTTTCGACCAGGAAGGCAACGATGGAGACCGCGACGCGGAGCACCGGCGTGGCAATCAGCAGCAGCAGGCCGGCGACGACGATGGACTGCCCGCGGCCGGCGAGGAGGCCGGACCAGACTTCGGCCAGGGTATCGGGCAGGGCATGGCCGGGGGTGGTAAGGGTCCGCAGGTCCTTGCCGTTGGTGAGATAGGCGGGGTGATGGATGAAGGAGACGACGGTTCCGGAGACGACGACGAGGAGGCTAAGGATGACGCCGGCGCGGAGGAGGACGCTGATGATTCGTTCCACCGTGCGGGTGTCGCGGTCTACTTTAAGGGGGGATTGCGGGTTCATCCGTGAAGTCCCTTCCACATCATCTGGATGCAGATCCACACGAGCACGATGACGAAGGCGGTGCGGATGGCGCTGTTTTTAAGTTTCCCCAGGATGCGCGAGCCGGCGATGGCGCCGACGAGGACGCCGGCGGCGACGGGGGCGGCGATGAAGGGGTCGATGTCGCCCCGGGCGAAGTAAACGCCGGCGGAGGCGGCGGCGGTGACGCCGATCATGAAGTTGCTGGTCGCCGACGACACCTTGATGGGCAGGCGCATGGCGAGGTCCATGGCGGGGACCTTGAGGCTGCCCGACCCGATGCCCAGCAGACCCGAGACGACGCCTGCGATATACATCAGCACGAGCCCGACGCCGGTATGGGTCACGCGGTAGGTGACGACTTCGCCCGATTGTTCATCGTAATATTGGGCATGGAGGCGGAGACGGTCGGCGAGGCGATCCGGCGGGACGTCGAGGCCGCTCTCGCCGTGCCGTTTGCGGAACATGGCAAGGGCGGAGTATCCCAGGACGAGTGAGAAGATGATGTAGAGAGCGCGTCCGCTGAGAATGCCGGCGAGGAACGCGCCGGTGAGGGCGCCGGTGGTGGTGCCCAGTTCGAGGAACATGGCGACGCGCATGTTGGCGAGGTGCTCGCGGACATAGGCGGCGGCAGCGCCGCTGGAGGTGGCGATGACGCTGACGATGGAGGCGCCGATGGCGTAGCGGATATCGACATGGAACAGGAGGGTAAGCACCGGGATGACGATGATGCCGCCGCCCAGACCGAGGATGGATCCGGCGCCCCCTGCGACGATCGACGCGCCGAAAACGTCCAGGGTGAAAACGAGCGGGCTCATGGCGTCGCCTTATTTTGTGCGTGATTGAGAGCCGCGGCGGGGGAAATTACTTCATACCGCGCAGGGTGGCCACGAGGCCGTTGACGTTGTCGTAGGGATGGGAGCTGCGCATGGCGAAGGCGACCGCGCCCTCCTTATCGACGATGTAGCAGCCGTGGAAGAGCGCATCCTTGCCGAACACCAGGCCATAGTCGCGGAAGGCTTTCAGGTCGGGATCGGCGAGAAGCGGGAAGGGAAAATCGCCAAAGGCATCCACGCTTTTTTTAAGGTTGTCGGGAGTATCCGGGCTGATCGCCACGACCTGTCCGCCGGTCGCGCGAATCTCATCGATGTGTTCTTCGATTTCCCGCAGGTGGGCGACGCAGCGTGGGCAGTTGTAGCCGAGATAAAAAATGACAAGGACGGGGCCTTGCTTTTCGAGAGCGGCAAGGTGCAGATCGCCGCCGTGGACGTCGGGGAGGGTGAAGTCGGGGGCAGGGTCCATGATATCGGGGGCGGAGGGCATCTCGGGTGCGGCGTGGGACATCACGGGCATCGCCATGGTGGGCGGCGGGGTCCCGCGCAGGCGGCCATATTGCGCCGCGGCGAAGGCGATCAGCATTGCTACGAGGATGGGGAGGAGGGGCACCCAGGTGCCCACCCATTGGCGGCGGCTTTGTGAACTTCGATCGCTGGACATCGTGTGCTCCCGGTGGGCGTGCTCCCGCTGTGCGTCGCCCCATGGTAGGGCGTTACCCGCCACCCGCCAACCGCCGCCCGGCACTTTTCCCGTTGCATGGGGAGATGCCGCGAACCATACTGGCGGGCATGGGCAGAATTCACACGCTGATCACCGCCGGGCCGACGCGAGAAATGATCGACCGCGTGCGCGACTGGGGTAATATTTTTTCCGGCCAGACGGGGTTGGACCTGGCGATGGCGTTTCTTTCGCTGGGCGATGTGACGCTGCTGACCTCCAACCGCGAGCACGCGGCAGGTTTCGACGGGTTCACCGGCAAGGGGGGCATGCTGGGGGTGGAAACCTTTCGCTCCCACGCCGATCTGCAAACGCTGCTGCGGGAGCGCATCACCGATGCGGGCAGCCCGACCGACGTGGTGGCGATGACGGCGGCGGTCGCCGACTACGCCCCGGTGGGCAGCTATCGGGTGGTGTCACGAACGCCCAATCCTGACGGCACGGAAACCTGGATCACGCGCGACGTGAGCGCTCCGAAGGTGAAGTCGACGCACGCGGAGATTGCCGTGCTGGCGCGGCAGACGCGCAAGCTGATCGACGAGTTTCGCGGGGCGTGGGGCTTCGGCGGGGTGCTGATCAAGTTCAAGCTGGAGGTGGCGCTGGGGGATGAGGAGTTGCTGGCAGTGGCGGGGGCGTCGCGGCGCGCCAGCGGGGCGGATTTGATGGTGGCCAACACCCTGGAGATGGCGCGGCCGGCGGATCCCGGGGCCGCGGCGGCGTGGCTCATGGATGATGCGGCGGCGGTGCGCGTGCCGCGCAACGAACTGGCGGCGCGAATCGTCGGCTGGACCCTCGCGCGGCTCGGGCCGGTGGGGGGGTGACGCGGTGCGACCCGGAGCAGCGGGTTACTGCGGCAGCGTCTTGAGCGCCGCGCTGGCCAGGGCAAGCTCGGGGATGGCGGTCTTGTCCTGAGTGTCGCCGGCGAGGGCCGCGACATTCTGCAGGTGCATCCGCGCCAGAACGGGCTGGCCGGTCCTGGCGTAGCCCATGCCCAGATGGTAGTGCACTGCCGGATCGAGCCGCAGCGAGGGGAGGGCTT
>CALCHA010000249.1 GCA_937901265.1 uncultured Phycisphaerales bacterium | reverse complement strand
GGTGCCTGAACGTGCCCTTCGCCATCGGCGACGCAACCACGCTGACCGAGGCCGGCTATGTCGGCGAGGACGTGGAAAACCTGCTCCTGAAGCTTCTGCAGTCGGCCGACTACGATCTCGAATCCGCGCAGCGCGGCATCATTTACATTGATGAAATCGACAAGATCGGCAAGACCAACATGAACGTCTCCATCACCCGCGATGTCAGCGGCGAAGGCGTTCAGCAGGCCCTGCTGAAGATGCTTGAAGGCACGCTCGCGAACGTTCCCCCCCAGGGCGGCCGCAAGCATCCCGAACAGCAATACATCCAGGTGGATACCTCCAATATCCTCTTCATCTGCGGCGGGACGTTCGTTGGTCTGGACCAGATCATCGGCAAGCGCCTCGGGCGGAAGATGATCGGCTTTGGCTCGGAACAGGACGCGCGCATCGCCGGCGAAAGCGACAAGGGCAAGCTGCTCGCCAAGGTGACGCCCGACGACCTCATCGAGTTCGGCATGATTCCCGAGTTCATCGGCCGCCTTCCGGTAGTCGCGACGCTCGCCCCGCTGACCGTGCCGGCGATGGTGCAGATCATGACTGAGCCGAAAAATGCGATTGTGAAGCAGTACCAGAAGTACTTCCAGATGGAAGGGTGCGAGCTGGAATTCACGGAGGGTGCGTTGAACCTCATCGCTGAGCGTGCCCTGAAGCGCGACACGGGTGCCCGCGCCCTTCGGAGCGTTACTGAAGAGATCATGCTCGATCTGATGTATCAGCTGCCCGAACTCCAGCAGCGCGGTAAGTACGTGATCACTGAAGAAATCGTTCGCGGCGAGGTCGGCCTCTTCGACCATAAGCCCATTCCCATCAAGGAAAGCGCCTGACCGCATCTCCTTGCATCGATGAATCACCCCCACGACCGCCGCCGCAAGGCGGCGGTTTCGTTTAACGTGCTCATTTGTGAATTTTCCCGCCCTCCCACGCTCCCAGGTGAAGAAATTCCCAATTTTCAGGAACTTCCTCGCGCAAGGTTCCGTTTTTAGGAGTGACGGCGTCCGGAGGGCGCCGGGCGTGTAGGGTTTGGCTTCGGTGCGGCGGCCACGGATGGCAGCGGCCGGTGCGGAATGTCCCTGCATGAACTGCGATTGCATCGCGGCACGGCGGACGGATTCGCCAGCAAGGCCAGATGGGCAGCCACCCTCACAGACGCCGCTCCCTCGGGAGAAGGGGAGCGGCACCCCCATGAAACGCCCACAAAGCAGAACGCCGATCGCCGTAACCCCTCACGAGCGTTCCGGCGTCATCCACTTCGGCGCCAAGCCTCCCCGAAAATCCCGCAGACAGTCGAGCAACTCCGTCGGGCTCGTTGCCGTCAGCAGGAGCTCGCGATGCCTCGGCTTGATGAACTGGCGGGCGACGGCGTTGTCGATGAACGCGAGAAAGTGATCATAAAAGCCCTCGGTATTCAGCAGCCCGAAGGGCTTCTGGTGCAGCCCCAACTGCCCCCAGGTGAGAATCTCGCAGAATTCCTCCAGCGTCCCGAATCCGCCCGGCATCGCGATGAAACCGTCAGCCAGCTCCGCCATCACCGCCTTCCGCTCGTGCATGGACTCCACAATGCGAAGATCCGGCAGCT
>CALCHA010000248.1 GCA_937901265.1 uncultured Phycisphaerales bacterium | reverse complement strand
GGACGCAGGCGGCGGCGAGCGCGATCCCGGCCAGTGATGGCGAGGTGCGCACGGCGCTGCTGCAGCAGGCGGATGCGTGGCCGGCGCTGGCAGCGATGCTCAGCCGACGCGAGGTGGGCGGGATCATGGGCGTGGATGGGCGCTTCGTCGAGCTGGTGAACCGGGCGACGGGGCTGGCGGCGCGGCAGCGGGCACTCATCGAACAGGGCGCCGACGATCCCGCCGCGAACCGGGCGGTCCTGGAATCGTTTCGCACGCTGTGGCAGCAGACGGAGCGCTGTTTGAATCCCTGACTGCCGCGCTGCAAGGCAGGTGGCGGGAATTTGCCTCATTTTAGAACAGGAGAGTCAGAATGAACGCAGTCGATGACCTGGTGGCGGCAGTGCAGGGGTCGGACAAACTCGACGCCTCGACCAAGACCCTGGTGGTGGGATTTCTGCAGGCCGGCGGGGCGACGATCGCCGGGCTCGCCCCGGCGGCGGCGCGGGACCTGTTGGCGGCGCTGGCGGCGGGTGGCGGGGGCGCGGCGGGAGCGCTGCTGGCGGAGGAAATGACGCCCGCGCAGGTGGCTGCCGCGGCGGCGGGGGCGGCGGAGGAAATGCAGGCGCTGGCGGATGAGCGGGCGCAGCGGGCGGCGGCGGCCCGGGCCGCAGCCGCGGCGCTCGGAGAGGCCGCCCTCACGGTGCTGGCAAAGGCCCTCATCGCAGCACTCTGACGCGATCGCGTAAGGCGGCCCAGCCTCTTTCCCTGTGCGCAGCGGCTATTTCCGGACGTTGGTCACGAAATGCAGCTGCGGGCAAATCGAACGGTGACGGGCGGCGTTCCGGCGCTATAATGGACCGTAGCCCAACAGCGGTCCGGATGGAACCGGGTTTGCATCAGGGCGGGGCAGGAGGTTCTGCAATGAAACGTCCAATGAAGATGAGCCACGACCTGTTCAACACGATGGATATTTCCAGCGTGCTGCGCGGGTGGAGTTATCAGCCGGGACAGATCAATGTGCGCCTGATCCGTGGAAAAGATGGCCGCCCCAAGCTTCAGTTGCGCTTGGACCTGGGTCTGCTGCAGATGGAGCTCGAGGGTCGCCCCGACGGCAAGCGGCCGCACCGCGCGCCGACCGAGCTGGTCTTTCAGCAGCGTCGTCTGGCCAAGCATGAGGGGAAAGAGGGGCCAGGCACCCGCTTTGTGCTCTCGGGCAAGGAATGCCAGGCGTTGCGTGAGGAGTCGGCGATGTTTTATCACCGCTACCTCTCCCTGTTTGTGCTGGAGCAGTTCGAGGCCGTCATCCGTGACACGCAGCACAACCTGGATGTTCTGGACCTCTGCCATCAGTATGGCAAGAGCGAAGATGACCGGATGTGCCTCGAGCAGTATCGCCCCTACATTGTCATGATGCATGCCCGGGCCCAAGCCTGTGATGCGCTGCGAAAGGGCTATGTGCAGACGTCGATAGCGTACCTGCGGGGCGGCATTCGGCGGATCGCGAAGCTCTTCCCGGCGGAGCATCGGCGGAAGCTGTTGAAGCACAACCACGAGGCCCACATGCTGCTGGACATGATCAGGCAGATCCGCGTGCAGTTGCCTCCCGATCCACGGACCTCGCTGCAGGAGAAGCTGCGGGAAGCGTTGGCTGGCGAGCACTATGAAGAGGCGGCGGCGATTCGGGATTCGCTGCTGGCGATGACCGCGGCCATGGCGCATCCGGTGCATTCGCCGAAGGTGGAAGTGGCCCAGAAAACCAGCGGCCGCAAGCCGGCGAAGAGGGCCACCCGGGCACGTAAACCGCGCAACACCGATGGTCCCTCGGGGGAGTGACGCGGCATTCAGGATGATTTTTCAAAAAGGGCCGGTCGCCGATGCGTCCGGCCTTTTTTATCGACGTGAAGCGGCCGAGCGGGTCAGAACCATTCTTTCTTGCGTGCGATATAGGTGTGGTGGAACTCCTCGTCCGACTTGGTGAGATAGAGGATGCCTTCGATCATGCCGATGATGTGCATCGGGATGCCGCCGATGCCGCAGGTGCACACGGTGACCAGCAGCATGATCAGGCCGGTGCTGGTGTAGCCGAGGATAAACTTGTGGATGCCGAGCTGGCCCAGAAGCAGTCCGCAGATGCCGGCGGCTATTTTTTTACTGGCAGCGTCCTGGAAGGGGTTGGGCGGAACGTACTGGGGCGGGGGATTGTAGGGCGGGAGGTTGCTCATGGAAGCTCCGAAGAAACGGGCCATCAACCAGGCGGGGCCACGCAGGCCACGGGAATCAATACGTGCCCGGCGCGGCGGCGGCACCGGAGAGAATGGCGACGCCCGAGGAACAGCCCAGGCGGTCGGCACCGGCATCGAGCATCTGGCGGGCGGTGGCGTAATCGCGGATGCCGCCGGAGGCTTTGACCTTGAGCCCCGCGCCGCCCCCATAGTTTTTGAGCCAACCGACGCTTTCGACCGTGGCGCCCCCTTTGGGGTGGAAGCCGGTGGAGGTCTTGACGAAGTCCGCGCCGCCTTCGACCGCCGCGCGGCAGCCCAGAGCGGTCTGCTCCTGGGTGAGGGCGGCGGTTTCAAGAATCACTTTGACGACGCTGTTGCGATTGACGGCCTTGGCGGCGCGGACGACCTCGTACACATCGTTGCGCGCGTCCTCGAGATCGCCGGTCAGCAACGCCGCCAGCGAGATGACCATGTCGATTTCCTGCGCGCCATCCTTGGCGCAGGAAGAGGCTTCGATGGCCTTGATGGTGGAGCGGTTGGCCCCGAGGGGGAATCCGACGACGGCGCAGGTCAGCACGGGGCGGTCGGTCTTGCCGGGATCGTCGACGCCGGCCTCGCGCAGCAGCTCGCGGACAAGTCCCGCCCACCGGCCATTGACGCCCCCCGCGGCGCCGCGGTAAGAGCTCACATCCTGCCACATCCTGCGTACGTCGGCCGCGGCGGCCTCGGGCTTGAGGATCGTGTGGTCGATCGTCCGGGCGATGTCGGCGGGGATCATGCGAACTCCATGTGAAAAGCAAACAGCGGCTGGGGTGCGACCGGGTCAGTCGCCAAGGACGTCAAGAATGCGGTTGATCAGGACGTTGATAAAGGCGAAGTGGGAAATATGAACGGTTTCAAATTGATCGACGTCGGTAGAGACCTGGCGCATTTTCGGGCCGAAGCGGGCGAGATCTCCAGAAAGACCATCGTCCCAGCCTTCGACCAGCTCCTCGATTTTGTCGAGTTCGCCCTTGTCCAGCCAGACGCCGCGGCAGGCAGAGCACTCGTCGATGATGATGCCGCTGTCGTCGCCATAATTGACCGGATGGGTGGCGGCACCACAGGCGGGGCAGGGGAAACTGCGATCCGTGCCGGTGAGTTTGATGCCGGTGATGGCGGCGGCCTGCGCGACGGCGACGGCCTCCTCCTTGGTGAAGCGGGCGTTGCGCGCCTCAACGATCGCCCCGAGTTGCCCCGCGCCGAGCCACTCCCCGCCACAGCCAGGGCAAGTCTCCACCTGAACGCCCTGAAAAGTGAGCGCTTCGAGCGGCTGATGACAGTGGGGACATTGCATGGTCAGTTCCTCGCAAAGAGACGGGCAGGGCTGTCGCGCGCCGACAGCGGGTATTGTAGGTCGAAAGCGGCGGCCGGGGGAGAAGACGCGATGGACCCTGTCATTGGAAGGTGCGGGTGTAGTGGCCGGGGGTGAGTTCTTCAGAAGCACCGAGGGCGGAAAGCGTGGCGGACGTTCCGGGGGGGACGTCGAAGGTGAGGGAAATTTTGCTGCCGTCGCGTTTCCATTCGCTGACGATGCGGCCGTAGGGGGTCTGGTGCCAGGTGCGGACCCAGTCAAGCTCTTTGGGGAACTGGGGGCGGAGGAAGAAATGTTTGAAGCCGGGGCCGTCGGGCTGGATGCCGCCGAGGCCGCGATAGAACCAGGCTTCGATGTGGCCGAGCATGAGGTGATTTTGGGAAGAGGAGGGGAGGGCGTTCCAGGCCTCGGTGAGGGTGGTGGCACCTTTGCGGAGCTGGTCAACGTAACCCGGGCCATCGGACTGGGTGGCCATTCTATACAAGACCTCACTGGCGTTGGCGTCGGTGAGGGCCTGCACGACATAGGAAAAGCCAACATCGCCGGCGGTGACGCGGTCGTGGTTGTCGTCAATGGAGCGCACGAGGTTTTGCAGGACGGCGGCGCGGCGATCGTCGGGGACGAGGCCGACGGCGAGGGGCATGGCGTTGGCGGTCTGGCTGCCCTTTTCATACTGGTTGGTATCGTCGTGGAGGAACCGGGCATTGAAGGCGGTGCGGACGGCCTGGGCGGCGGCTCCGTATTGCTGCGCATCGTCCGTTTTCCCGAGCAGGGCGGCGGTTTTTTGCAGGATGAGCAGATCCTGGTAATAGACGGCGGTGCAGGTCAGCGCCTCGGAGGTGAGCTGCGCCGGGCCGGGAGATTTGGGACCGACGTCGTACCAATCGCCCAGGCCGTAGGCGACGATGTTGTCTTTGGATCTGGAGCCGAGGTAATCGACGTAACGCTTCATGGTGTCGTAGTGATCGCTGAGGATTTTCTGGTCGTCATAGTAAAGATAGGCGTACCAGGGAGAGATGACCCCTGCACTGCCCCATTCCGGCGAATCGAGAAATCCTTGCGAGAACTTTGCATATTCGGGAGCGATATCGGGGATGAGGCCATTGGCGTGCTGGGCGTCGGCGATGTCGTTTTCGATTTTTTCATAGAGGCCGCGGACGTTCCAGTTCATCATGATGGCCTGGCCCATGAGGTGGGTTTGTTCCAGCCAGCCGAGCTTTTCGCGGTGGGGGCAATCGGTGGAGATGCTTTGGGTATTGGAAAGAATGGCATTGTTGATGAGGGCGTGGATGCGATTGAGGGTGTCGGAGGAGCAGGAGAATTCGCCCGCGGCGGCCACGTCGGCGTGAACGAATTGGCCGGCGAGGGAATGCAGGACGGCGGTGTTGGCGGCGGCGGGCGCGGCGGTATCGGCCGGGGCGGCGCCGGTGACCTGCACATAGCGAAAACCGTAGTAAGAGAATTCGGGATGCCACTGTTCTTCGCCGTGGCCGGAGAGGGTGTAGGAATACCACACCGGGCTGCCCGAGGAGCGCTGCGTGACGAGGCCCTTGGCGTCGAGGAGCTCGCCCGGGGTGAGTTTGACGACCGTTCCGGCGGTGCCCGAGACGTTGATCAGCGGCCAGCCGGACATGTTCTGGCCGAGGTCGTAGACGAAGACGCCGGGCGCGGGCTGGGTGACTTTCTGTTGAGGGAAGGTGCGGGCGATCTTGTCGGGAGGCTGGGGCGCGAGCATGAGGCGTGCTTTTTCGGCACCGATTCCGGGGGCGTCAACTTCCGCGGCGGCGCTCCACGCCTTGTCATCAAAGGCCGCATGGGTCCAGCCGATGGTTTCGCGCCGTGCGTCGTAATTCTCGCCGCCGTATTGATGATTGAAGGTGATGGGCCCGCGCGTGGTTTTCCAGGTCCCATCACTTTTCACCACGACGACGGTCTTGTCGGCAAACTCGATCTCGAGTTGCGCCAGCAGTTTGGGCAGCCCCATCGATCCGGTAAATTTTGTATAGCGCCCCGGGATCTTCAACACGTTGTAGGGCCCATTCCCCAGCGTCACGCCGACCGCGTTGCCGCCGGTCTTCACCAGGGCCGTGACATCGAAGCGATTGAAGAGGACGGTTTTGTCGTAATCGGTCCATCCGGGATCGAGGACATCGTCGGAGACGGGACGGCCATTGATGCGGCAGTCGTAACTGCCCAGGCCGGTGATCCAGAGGGTAGCGCGGAGGATCTCGCCGTGGGATGCGTCGAGGGAGAACTCCTTGCGGAACTCCGGCGCGGGCTCGGGCGCTTTGTTGGAATCATCGTTGGGGTAGCCGATCCATTGGGCGGACCAGTGCGCGGGTGCGACGTCGGTTGTCTGCGCTGCCACGCCGACCGCCGTTCCTCCATTCGCCAGGATGGCGGATGCGCATAGAGCCAAAACGATGTGTGTCTTCTGCATGTGTCCCACCTGCGAACTTGGCTTCTGTGACCTGACGGAATTCATTATCACGATCTCGATTTACAGAGAAAGAACAGGGTGGGACGAAGCGGGGTCAGGGGAGCGGCTGCACCTCGAGACGCACCGCGTCGTACATAATGTCGTTTTTGGGGCGGAGTTCTTTGGCGAGAAGCTCGGGGGTGAACTTCTCCATCCGCGACTGGCCCAGCGTGATTTCGTTGTCGCCGGGGCGCAGGAGGGATGCGTCGAAGGTCACGTACTTGACGAGATACCGGCTGTCCCCGGCACCGCTGCGGTAGCCGGCGCCGCCGGTCTTGGGGAGCGGGAGCGGGTCCAGCTTTTTCCCATTGATGGTGATCAGGACGTTGCTGGTCTGGGCGGAGGCGATGCCGAGGGTGAGCGTCGCGGTGCCTTTGGCGGGGATGGCGGCCGCGGCCAGCGGGAAGCGAATCGTCCCGTGGGGTTTTTCGTTGTACCAGCCCCACTGGGCGAATTCCCAGTCGGTGGCTTCCTTGCTTTGGCCGATGGTGAAGGTGACGTCATGCGGGAATGCCTGGAAGTAGCGGAGGAAGGCGTCGTAGTTGCGGTAGATCGGCTGGGCGCCATCGTGGAATTCGGCGGTGGAGCGATCCGCCGTGCCGATCTGCCAGAGGCGTTTGCCGTGGGTGATGGCGGACCAGTCGAGGGTGCCGAGGGCGGCGGGTTTGCCGGCGTCGATGGTGATGCCGGTTTTCTTGAAGGGCTCAAACTGGTCGGCACCGCTGGCGAAAAGCGTGTAATGGGCGGGGCGGAGATTGTCGAGATGGAAGCGGCCGGCGGCATCGGTGCGGGTGAAGAAGCGGTAGCCGCGGGAGCGCATTTCGAAGTCGGCATCCTGCTCGGTGGGCTCGTCGGTGTCGAGGATGATCCAGGCGTTGGCGGCGGGGGTGGCGACGTCGCCGGTGTGCAGGAGAATGCGGCCATCGGCGCTGCCGCGGTTGAGCGGATAGTCGGCATTCTCCAGCCAGGCGTAGGGCCACTGCGCCTGCTGACTCGCGGCTTGTTTCTGCGCATCGCGCCAGAGCGTGGCACCGTCGCCGCCCTGGTTCACGTAGACGAAGATGGGGCCATAAATTTTGGACCAGGGCTCATCGTCGGCAAGATGCACGCCCGCCGCACCGTAGTGCTGCCCCTGAAACAGCGCCTGCATCACGTTGTCGATCTGCACGGTCAGCTCCTGTTTGAACGGGCCACCGTTGCAGGATTCGGTGCTCGGCCAGGTCATCCAGAGGCCGATGTCGTGCCCCGCAAAACCATAGGCGGAGAAGCGGCTGACGAACTCGGCCATCTGGTACTTGGTGTAGGCGGTGCCATCGGCGAGGCGATAGGTGGCGTCCTGCGGGGTGGAGAGCTGTTTGCTGGAAGGGGGCGGCCCCTGGCGGTCGGCGTCGATGATTTCATCGGTGAAGATTTTACCTTGGTTCTCCGCTCGGATGACGCAGCGGACCTGGGCGTCGTTGACGGCGGGCATGCCGGGGCCATGCGCGAGGTGGGTGTAGACGTAGAAGCCGCTGTCGCCGCGGCGGAGGACGTAGTGAAACTGGCCGTGAAAGGGGAACCACTCGGAGGGCCCCGCGTCGATGGTGATGTCGGCCATGTCGGGGGTGGCGGTGAGGGTGATGCGGTTGAGGGCTTGGAAGGGCTGGAAATAGCCGGCCTTGGGGAGGGGTTTATCGGGACGATCGGGGGGTAGTTTGTCGGGGGTGGCGTTGGCGTCCCAGTAGACCGCGGCCCTGCCGCCATCGCCGAGTTCGAGGGATTTTCCGGGGGCGTCGTGGTAAACGATGGAGTTGATGCAGGCATATTTTTTGTCGAAGCTGAGCGTGAGGATGCCGTTGTCGAGGATGATGGCGGCGGGGGTTTCACGCGCGGTGACGGGCGCGGGATCGGCGGCGCGGGCGAGGAGGGAGAGGGCGGCGATGGAGGAGCAAAAGACGAATGACCGAAGCATGCGCGATTCCTCGTGGAAAAGAGTCGCTTTGCGTTGTACGACGCGCGGCGGGGCGAAGCAACAGGAGCGCGGCCGGCATCCGCGGCGGGCATCAATGGGCGGATTGCAGGACCGCTGCCGGCTCCAGCGCGGGGGTGGCGATCGGGAAAATGCAGCGGACGGTGGTGCCCTCGCCAAGCGTCGAGGAGAGCGCGAGCGTGCCGCCCAGGGCGTTGACGGCATGTTTGACGATGGCGAGGCCCAGGCCGGTGCCGCGGTCGGCGCCGCCGCGGGAGCGGTTGACGGTGTAAAAGCGTTCAAAGACGCGCTCGCGGTCTTCAAGCGGGATGCCCACGCCGGTGTCGGAGACTTCGATGACCAGCGCCTGCCGCGGGCTGACCCCGGCGGGCGGAACGGTGGTGCCGGACGCATCGGTACGCTGCTCCGCACCCGGTCGCCGGGGCTCGGCAGTCAGGCTGGAGCGGATGGTGACGTTGCCGGCGGCTGTGAATTTGAGAGCGTTGTCCAGCAGATTTTTGAGCGCCAGCGTGAGCAGCCGCTCGTCGCCGATGAGAGTTGCCGCGTCCTCATGAATCTCCGTGCGGAGCTGGACATGCTTTTCATTGGCGGCGGCGGCATACATGCCGGTGACCATGTCGCAGAGGACCTGCAGGTCGAGGCGCTCGGAGCGGACGACGGCGCGCGAGTCTTCGGTGCGCGACAGATCCAGCAGGTCCTGCACCAGAAGCTGCAGGCGCAGGGCGTGGTTGTTGATGATGTCGATGCAGCGGCGGGACGTATCGGGGTCGGCGGGCGAATCCTTGAGCGTTTCGACGGCCGCGCGGATCGACGCCAGCGGCGTGCGAAGCTCGTGGCTGGCGTTGTTGACGAAGTCGGTCTTGATCTGCAGCGTGCGCGCGACTTCGGTGACATCGCGCAGGAGCAGCAGCGTCCCGCGGTAATGCGCCCCGGTGTAGATCGTCGCCGCCGTCGCCTGGCAGGCAATCGCCCGCCCGGGCACCTGGATGGTGATCTGCGCCGAGACCGGCCCGGTCGAGGAAAAGGCCTGCCGGTAGAGAGCGTAGAGGTCGGGGTGGTGAATGATCGCATCGATGCGCTGCCCGATGAGGCTTTCGACGCCGCGTCCGAACACCCGCGCTGCCGCGGGGTTGGCCAGCCGCACGATGTCCATGTTGTCGGTGGCGATGGCCATTTCGTTGGTGTGATCGAGGACCGCCAGCAGGGAGAGCAGGTGGTCGTTGTCCTGCTGCGCGCGGGCGGCGCTGTTTTCCAGTTCTGCCGCCAGTTCATTGGCCACGGTGGCAAGGTCGCCGGCGGTCCCGGGAACCAGTTCGTCGGTTCGCCGCGAGTAATTGCGCTTCAGGAGCCCCGAAAGCAGGTGCAGCACGCCGACCATGCCTGATCGCTGCACCGCCCCGCGATACGCCAGCCACGCGGCCAGAACCGCCAAACCCCCGAGGATGAGAATGTAAATCAAGTCATGCATGGTTCAGGTTATACCGTGGCCTCATCCTCTTTGCGTTCCAGCAGCCGATACCCGACCCCGCGCACGGTGTGAACCATCCATGCCGCCTCGCCAAGCTTCTTGCGCACCGCGGTGATGTGGACGTCGATCGCCCGGTCCGTGACAAACACTTCCGCCCCCATGGTCGTGTCCATGAGCTGGTTGCGCGTCAGCACCCGCCCGCGGGCCGCGAAAATCGCCTTGAGCAGTTTGAATTCCGTCGCCGTGAGATTGACCGCTCGGCCGGCCACGGTGACCTCATGCCTGGCCGAATCGATCGTCACCGCCCCCGTCGAGAGGAGCGCCTGCGCCGGATCGACCGCCGCCTTCCGCCGCAGCACCGCCGCCACCCGCGCCATCAGCACCTTCATGGAAAACGGCTTGGTGACATAGTCGTCGGCTCCCATCGACAAGCCCACGACGATGTCC